>RFIK01000031.1 GCA_003695605.1 Chlorobiota bacterium | reverse complement strand
CCGCGGCGTTTTCTGCTCGATGAGCATCGGCACATTCGCGCTGTGGTGTTCGAAAAACTCTCGTGGGATGGATCGCGCTACATCGGAACGGGATCATTTCTCGAGCTCCCAGCGCGGAGTGTGATTATCGCTGCTGGCACGCAGCCCAACATCACCTACGAGCGTGAATACCCCGGGACGTTCGAGCTCGACGAGCAGGGACGGTACTGGCGTGCCTACGAGCTGGTGGAAGAGTCAGCCGGTGCAGCTGAGAACGGAAGTAGCACGAAAGCAATCGAAACAGCCGGATAAGGAGCCTGCTAATCCAGCTTGTGGGAGATTACGCTGGAACGCTACTCTTCCTGTGGCCGTCCGTACCCCTTGTAGCGGTCAATCCGGGCGCTGTATAGCACGATGTTGAGCTGTTCGTCGCGGAGCGTCCCGCCAGAGGGCGAGTAGTAGAACGTTCCCAGTCGTTCTGTCGGAGTGCGGGAGAGTCGGCCGCGCTCATCTACGTAGAAGCGTAGCGTGTAGTAGCCGAGCTCGAACGGTGCCGTTTCGAGCTGGCGCTGGAGGTTCTCGATCGAGTACACGAAGATGTCTGGCGCTGTCATTGCGGAGAGAGCGGTTTTTGGAGTGCTGCCCGAACAGTAGGGAGTACATCCCGCAAATGCAAACGTTTGCATTCCCGCACTGGTGCTGCAGCAAGCCACCGCAACGCGATCGCACCGTAGGGTGCGAGCAGTTCCGGTTGGTCGTTTGCGATGGTGCGGAGGCTCTCGCGCAGCAATCGCCGAATGCGGTTACGCCCAACTGCTCGTGGGCAGATGGCACGCGCAACGATAACTACGTAGCGGAGCAACTGTGACTCGGCGCGTGGGAGAGCGATCACTTGGAGGCGACCGCTTTGGTCGCGGAAACGTTTACCCATCCGGAAAAGTTCCTCGATTGCAGTGCGACCACGGAGCGGCACTAGTTGCCGTTTGATCACCAGTGGCGCTCGTCACTGACGGTGAGTTTGTAGCGGCCTTTGGCGCGTCGGGCAGCGAGGACTTTCCGTCCGTTTTTCGTTGCCATGCGCGCGCGGAATCCATGGGTGGCACGGCGGCGGCGGCGGCTGGGTTGGTAGGTGCGCTTCATGTGAGCAGAAGGGAACTGTGGAACGTACGTGTTGCAAAAATACCGCGCTCAGCCACAGCGCCGAAAACTACCGAGGGTGTCCTGCCCTACAGCGTGCGCACAACGCCTTCGACGCTGGTGGTGCCATTTATCACCGCAGTTCGATGGTTGCGCGAATGTGGAGTGCTTTCTCTGCGTAGAGGCCAATGGGCTGCGGTGCATAAAGCTCTGCTGCTGAGGGGCCGAGAGCAGAAATCTTCCGCTTGATTGTCGAGACTGCTTTTTGGAGCACCTGCAACCGCTCGCCGAAGGGCGTTGCGGGAGTGTAATTACCAGTGCGTGCAAGGTTGCGCTGGTTACAAATCAGTCGGTAGAGCTCGCAGAATTGCTCCCAGTCGTCATCCTGCAAGGATTTGCCCCATGGAATGGGACGATGCGCGTGCACGACCCACCAATAGAGCGCACACTCGACAGGGCTCAATGGAATAACGTTCTCGCCGACACGCACGGTGCACTGTGCAACGTCGAGTACCGCTGACGGAGGCACGTTCCCCTCCATCGAGGGTGCTGCATGATGGTCAACGCCATTGTGAGCAGTTTGCTCATATAGAGTCGAGAAATCGGGGCAGACGTATTGCATCGGCGGGCACGGCACTGCCCGGAGGACAAGGGATGGACTCATCGGCAGAATGCTGGAAATGGAAATTCTGCCCTTCGGCGTTTGCTCAAGCTTGCCCGCCCACCAGTAGAGGCAGTCGTGGGGGCGCCCATAGAGGAGGAACGCGCTGATGGCCAGTGCACTCGCGCGTTCAATCTCGCCGGTGATCAGCATATGGAGCACAGTATCGTGCATGCGGGTAATCTCGCGGATGCGCTCGACCATATTCTCTCCGAGATTGTTCGAGCGCGTGTGCCGCTTCTTCCGCCGCTGGCCGTTGAGGGCTGTCGAATTGTTTGTATGAGAGGTGAAATTCCATCCTTCTAGAGGAACAATAGGACGCGTCCTGCCTTCCCGCACGAAGATGTAGAATTCCGGGATGTGGAGGCGATGCCGGAGCATAAGCTCCTCGAAGAACTCTGGGACGGGGTAAAAGTCTTCATCGCAATAGACCAGAGCAATGTGGCGCATAGGAAAACACCGTGATATGGTGGAACAAACAGAATTGTCTGCCAATGTGCAGATATGCCTTCGTGGTCGTCAGAACAAAATCCGCGGGCCAAGTGACTACACCGCGGGTCGTGTGAATATGTACTCGTCTCGATACCCTTGCGCAGTACACACCAGGAGAGATACTACCGGTACGAATACACTCACTGGTGTTCCGGTGGCAAAACGGACTGCAGGTGGAATTCGTCGTGACCACGCCTTGGGTGTGTGTTGACACTGTCAACAATCTCTGACACATACCAACCGTCCGTCGAGACGGGGAGTAGCTATGCAGAGCATCGTGGTCTTGTGCACGCCATCTCATCTTACCAGCGGAGGAAATTGATTTCAAAACCGAGCTGGAGTCCGACCATGGCCGCCGGAGAGCGAAACTGCCGATCAGTAATTCCAGTGACACTCAGACCCAGGTGGAGTGCATTGTCGGGGAGTACGTCCGCCAGGAACGTTGCAGTGTAGAGTGGCTCGCGTGGTGCCACTGGTCTATTCTGGAGCAGATCCCGCTGCCGGACCACCACACCCAGGCAGAGTCGGTACTGGCTATTGATCTCGAGTGCAAGCGATACTTCGTCTTGTTCCCAACCGAGCAGAGAAAGCTGGCGAGTTGCAGCGACACCAATCTTATTTGCCTGGATAACGATTTTTCGATCGTTACGCTCAAATCCAAAACGGTAGTAACAACCGACAATGAGACGGAGAGGAACAAGCTGCTTGCGTTCAATCTCGTACATTGGTGAAGCGAGGACGTCGATCGAGAAGTGATCGCCAAGTTTTTCTCTGATTTCAGCTTCTTTTTCCCGTAGCCAACGCTCACGATCGTCGAGATATTGCTCTCGGCTGGCGATGGACTTTTCTCGGTTGTCGAGCTGTGCTTTGAGTGCCTGGAGTTCGGTGCGTTTGCGTACAAACTCATCCTGGAGCTCGGAGCGTTTGTTATCGTAGTCGTCCAGGAACACTTTGGCGTTTTTGAGCTTTGCATCGAGCTCGGCGCTTTCTCTGGCGATTTTGCGCTCTCGTTCGGTCAGCTCGTTTTGCCGGCGAGCAAGTTCGCTGCGCTGGCGGTCAAGCTCGCTTCGTTCTTGGTCGAGCTGTTCGCGAAGCTTACTGAGCGATCGCTGCTGTTCTTGGATGAGCCGAGCCAGTGATTGGAGCTCTTCAGTGCTTGGCAAGACAACTGGCTCTGTGTTATACGGGATTCCGTAGTAGTCGAGCAATCCTGCAAGGATATCCGAACGGATGCCGAAGTTGCCAGTGGCACTAAACAAGTAGCCGCCTTGGACGACAGCGACGACTTGGCCGAACTTGTTGATTACGGGGCCACCACTACTTCCGAAATCAGTGGCTAAATCGAGCTGGACCAAATTTTCGAAGTTCTCTTCGCTGAAGTCATTCTTCGAAATGCTCCCTTGGGTGAGCGTCCATTCCATCCCGCGTGGGTGCCCGATGGCGACGACTTGTTCACCGACTTCGACGACTTTTTCAAAAATCGGCAGTGCAACCCCTTGGTGCCGTGGTACTTTCAGAACTGCAAGGTCAATGTCGGGATGCTCGCGGAAGGCATTGACCTCGATGACAGGAATCGTTGAGCCGGCCCGTGTTGTCACCTGAATTTGACGGTGTGTATAGTATGCCGCTTCGTAGCGGTAGTACACCGTTTCACTAATGCCCGGCCGGCTGATAACGTGCTTATTAGTGACGATATATTGCGGGGTTATAAAAAAGCCTGTGCCAGCGCTACGCTCTGTCTGGATGAGGACGACCGCACCTGCACAGCGTTCGAAGATCAACTTGGGGTTGAGTGGTTGGGCTGCTCCTTCTGAAGCATTGACGAACGACCAATATAACACTGCAATTGCCCCTGCAGCAGTGGCTCGGTTGGCATCCTTGTAGGAGACCATAGACGGACATAACCGAAAATGACACCGCCGCTGCCATATCACATACCGTGCCAAGATTTCCGCATTCGGCAACCTTGAGAAAGTTCTCTTTCGTTATAGCAGGCAACGAGCTATCAATATGTATCTCTCCCACCGCATGCGGGACTACCACATCGCTGCTGGGTTGACGACAGCAATCGTCACAGCAAGCAACGCTGATGCTTCGGGTATAGGATTGATGCCAGTGTCGGCCAAATATTCGTAGGAAATCCCAATACGGAAGTGCGCGGTACCTGTAATTGCAATACCGGCTGCGACACCGCCGTGGAGACGTATCAATGGAGCAGCCGCCGCGTTTGGATTAGCATTCGGACGACCACTGTAAAAGTTGGCGCTCGTCCATGCACTGGCGTAAAGTCCCAGCCATGGATCGGCAAGACCTCGGCGCAGATGGATGCTCCCGCCGAGTGTCGCGAGTAATCGCTCGAGGTCCGGGTTGCTACCATTATCGCTGGGTGGTGTTCTGTCGTCGAGCCGAATTGTGTAGAGATCGCCACGAGCGAGTGCTCCACCAGTGAAGTCTGCAACCGCGATCGGGAAGAGATATTTGCCAACGATGCTCCCGTAGATGAGCGAACGCTGGCGCCCAATGTCGAGATTATCCACATCGTGCTTGCAGCGGTGGTAGTAGCCAAGCTGCCAAAAGCCTTTGCCGACCTGGTGTGTGAAGAGAAAACCCTCCTGCCAGAAGACCGCACGTGGATTGAACCGAATGTCATTGTCGGGATTCGCGATAAACTCGATTTCGCTGGCGAACGCAAGGCTGGAGCGCTCACCGATACGGACAAGCTCGATGAGTGTACCCAAGCGCTGGATCCATGCGTGCTCGCGGTCACCAGACAGGTAGCCGCCAAACTCGCCCCAACCCACGAGGGAATGCATCCATCCGAGTTTCCCTGGTTCGATACGTCGTGATGAATCGAGTAATGGGTTGAGCGCGATCCAGCGGTCGGGAAAGCGCTGCCCGTACAGGCATGCTCCAATAATCACAAACAGCATCACCATATTGCGCATTGTTCCTCCGCTGCGAGTTGTTCAGACCTAACAACAAATTTCGCATTCACTATGCTGCAGTAGTACCGTTCGGCACTGCAACGATTGCACAGCAGGCGTGTTACTTGGCGTGTTGTTTGCATAGCCAACGTGTTGCGTACATTTTTCGACTGTTCAATGCGCATGTGCATTTTGGTTGGAGTTTGTCTCACACTGCAGGTACTTATCGCACGCGCCGATTCCGATGTTGAATGGTGGGGTGTATTCGGGGGCTGGTCGCTCCTTGATCACCGTGCATCCATCCCGGTTTACGACGGGCAGCCCGAGTGTGGTGAGTTCACACGCGGACGCTCCAGCGGCATTCTGTTCGGCGTCAGCTACGACAGGTCAGTCTTACCATGGATTGAAGGGAGCCTGCGCGCCACGCTCTGGCACCGCCCTGCACGATTGGAACTTGTGACCGACAATGGATTAGAAGCCTATGACCCAGCGCAAGGAGCCTATGTCCCATATTTGCGGCGGCACGTGTGGAACGCGACACTACGGTATCTTGGCCTCGAGCTGAGCGGTCGGATCTATCCATTGCGTGCGATTGGTCTGGAAATACCCTTCTGGCTTCGCGTTGGTGGGGATGTCTCCCATCCAGCGTTCGGCGCCGATTACGAGCAAACCGAAGAGATTATCCAGCCTGCAGCATTGCTCTTTCCCGATGGAACGCGTCGCCATACGATTGCGAGCGGTGCAATTCCAGATGCTGCGACGACATTCGGGGTTGTCACCTCGGTGGGTGCTACACTCCCACTTCGTGAACGGATAGCGCTGATGCCGGAACTGGGCATTCGCTACGGTCTCGGCTCGATTCGCTCGACGTACCAGTGGACAGTCCACGCAGCATTTGCCGCAGTTGGCATCCGTGTGAACTGGAGCACCCCACCGCCGGAACCGCTGCCGCCACCTCCACCACCACAACCAGAAGAGCCGACCACGCCACTGCAGATGCTTAGCCTTGCATCGCCGGAACCGATCACGGTGCAAGAGGCAGTTGTGACGGAAACCTTCCCGCTCCTTCCGTACGTGTTCTTCGATAGTGCGTCGAGTGTGATTCCCCCGCGCTACGTCCCACCGATTGATCCGGAAAGATTTGCTGATTCGCTACTGCCGCGCTCAACGCTGGGGATTTACTATCACCTGCTGCATATCCTTGGAAAGCGGCTTGCTGCTGATACTACAGCAGTGCTGCTCATTACGGGTACGACCGACGGACGCGAAGTCCCGCCCGCAGAGCAACGAGCACTTGCTCGAGCCCGCGCAGAGGCAACCGCTGGCTACCTTGCCAGCTGTTGGCATCTCCGACCGAGCCAGCTTGTCGTTCGAACAATCCCAACGCCGAGCATCCCCACCAATCCTGCCTACCCTGAAGGCTTGGTGGAAAATCGCCGGGTCGAGCTTGCCAGCGAGCAACAGTCGGTCTTCGCACCCATCGTGCATGAGCGCTTCCGGGAGTACGTCGTCCTCCGCAGCCGTGCAACGCTCCGCACCGAAAGCACGCTGCCAACTGCTGGCTGGGAACTTGAAGCTCGCTACAGCAATGCTATTCTCGCTCGGCGTCAAGGGTACGGCACTCTCCCATCGGTGCTGGGAATTGACCTCGACACCGCAGCGTTGGCAGCACTTGCTCCACAAATTGCAGACCGTGATTCGATCGAATGCGAGCTTCGCACCGAGACTGCCGAGGGCCGCCAGCTACAGAGCCGCGTGTTCCTTCCGATTGTGCGAACGACGAGCAAATTCGAGCGCCGGCGTCTCAGCTTGGTTGTCTTCGATTTCGACCGCGCCGAGCTTTCACCGTCAAATCGCGCCCTGGTTCAGCGCTTTGTGGCGGGTGCTATCACTCCGCGTTCCCGCGTCCGCATTACTGGCACGACCGATCGCCTCGGCGAAGCAGCGTATAACATGCAGCTCTCGCAAGCACGGGCAGACGAGACTCGCCGGACGATTGAGGCAATTCTCCCGTCGGTGCATATCGAGGAAGCCCGCGGTATTGGTTCGTCGCAGTTGCTCTTCGATAACTCGCTTCCAGAAGGACGTTCCTACTGCCGGACGGTCACGATAGTCGTCGAAACTCCGCTCGATCCATCGGCGCCGCGGTAGTGTTACGAGCTTATAATACGAATGCTGCTGGTAGGTGCGGTAGTTTTGCAGCCGTGTGTTGGTTCTCCTCCCCCGTGACATGCGAATGCCTCTGTTCTTCGCAGTACTTCCGTTGATTGTGTGCGGAGCATTTGCGCAAACTGCGTGGTACCAGCGAATTTCCCTGCATGGTTATACCCAACTTCGCTATGAGCAGGTCCACTCGCTCGATGCGCCCTCGGAGTGGAAGAGTAACGGCTTTTCGATTCGCCGGGGTCGGCTTACTCTCTCGGGCTTTATCACGGAGAACGTGTTCATGTACATTCAGCCGGATTTTGCTGCATCGAGCGGTAGCACGCTCAACGTTCTGCAACTGCGTGATGCCTATTTTGATGTGTTTCTCGACTCGATACACACGTATCGGTTGCGTGTCGGGTTGAGCAAGGTCCCCTTCAGCTATGAAAGCATGCAATCGAGTTCGCTCCGTCCCCCAATGGAGCGCGCAGAGGTGGTTGATGCTGCTTCTCTTCCAGGCCAACGAGATCTTGGAATTTTTGCAATGTGGGCGCCCCCCGATGCGCGGGCGATCTACGCAAAGCTCACCCGCAATGGCTATAAAGGCTCTGGAGATTACGGCTGCCTCAGCATTGGCGTCTACAATGGCCAAGGCCTCAATCGCCCCAAAATCAACCATACGCCCTATTGGTCAGCGCGGGCAACCTACCCAATCGAGCTTGGCGAGATGGTGATCGAACCAGCAATTCAAGCGTTCACTGGTCTGTTTACACCACAGACGAGCAGCACCGTTCAAGCGGAAAGCACTGCACTGCGCGATGAACGCTTCGCGCTCACGCTTGCCATTTCGCCGGCGCCAATTGGGGTGCTTGCCGAGTACGTCTGGGGGACAGCGCCGCGGTATGTGCCTCCTTGGAACGGTGGCGGTGGGTACGTGCGCTCCGGCCGAATCGAAGGTGGATATGTGATGCTCTATGCACTCACGAGCGTGAGTGGCTACCGTGTGATCCCCTTTGCTCGTTGGCAAACGTTCCACGGAGGGATCAAGTCGCTGACGGATGCTCCGATGACCGATCTCGGCCAGTGGGAAGCTGGAGCGGAGTGGTACGTAAGTTCCGCATTGAAGCTCACGGGCGAATACATGCACATAAGCCGCCACACGCTGTTAGCAAGCGGCATCCAAGAACATCGGAGTGAATCCATCTGGCTGCAACTCCAGGTGAACTACTGAGCTTCGAGCGGAATCAGCTCGAACCGTTCGACGTCGAACAGCCCCCGGTCGCTCATCTTGAGTGCGGGAATTACCAGCAGCGCCATGAACGAGAGCGTCATCAGTGGCGCCCGAAGCCTTGAGCCAAGCTCTTTTGCACGGGTGTCGAGTGCACGATAGTGCACGCCAACGTCGTCGCCGTTGCGGTCGCTCATGAGCCCAGCGATTGGGAGGGGGAGAACGTGGCATGAACTGCCTTCCGCAACTGCAAGTCCACCGCCGCATGCGACAAGTGCATTGATTGCTGCAACGAGCTCCTCGACACTTGCGCCGACGGCAACGATGTTATGCGAATCGTGCGCAACGCTCGAGGCGAGTGCCCCACGTTCGAGACCAAATCCCCGGATGAACCCAATTGCAGGGTGTGCGTGGTTGTAGCGATTGACGACCGCGATCATTGCAAGGTCCTGCGTGGGATCGGGGAGGTACAATCCCTCGCGTATCGGTGCATCGAGCACGATGTGATCGGTTACCAGTTGGCCATCGCGCGCCCCAATGACGTGGATACGCTCGCTACGTGCAGGGAGGTGGAAATCCTCGGTGGTTACTGCGACGGCTTTCCATCGGTTGGGCGTGCTGCATGGGAACCATTGGCGGAGCGGCACACCTTCCCGCGCAACGCAGTGCCCAGCAACGTACGTTTCGACGACCTCGAACGATTCGAGCGAGTCAACGACGAGGAAATCTGCTCGATCACCTGGACGCAGCAACCCAATAGGCAGACGATAGTGGATCGCGGGATTGAGCGATGCAGCGCGGAGTACATCGAAAAGGTTATAGCCTTCCCGGACAGCGCGTGCGACGATGCGGTTGATGTGTCCGGTTGTTAGTTCATCGGGATGGAGATCGTCAGTGCAGAACATCACCCGTTCGGGATACTGCTCCAGCAAGGGATGGAGCGCTGCAAAATTTCTGGCTGCCGAACCTTCGCGGATGAGGATGTGCATACCGGCAGCGATTTTGTCGAGCGCTTCCTCGAGACTGGTGCATTCGTGGTCTGTTTGAATGCCAGCGCGGGCATACTGTGCAGCGGCCGACCCCCGCAAACCTGGTGCATGTCCGTCAATCGGCTTTCCAACCGCTTGAGCGGCAGTAATCTTTGCCATTACCTCCTGCTCACCTGCAAGGACAGCCGGATAGTTCATCACCTCCGATAGATACCCAATGCGCTCATCGGCAAGCAGAGAGGCGACAGCCTCCGCATCGAGCACTGCACCAGCAGTTTCGAATGCTGTTGCAGGCACGCAGGACGGTGCACCGAAGAGGATTGGAATGCTGGCATCAGCTGCATTGGCGAGCATCCATGCCACGCCGTCGGTGCCGAGGACGTTGGCGATCTCGTGCGGATCGCTCACGGTAGCAAGTGTTCCGTGCACTGTCGCCATTCGGCTGAACTCTCGCGGTGGGAGCATGGAACTTTCGACGTGTACGTGCGCATCCACAAAGCCAGGCATCAGATACGGCGGGCCCGCATCACCGGAGCGGATGTGTGTGATCCGGCGAATGCGATCTCCTTCGATGATGAGCTCCCCAAAGAACAGCTCACGGGAGTGAATATCCACAAGTGTGCCTTGATAAATCATCGGTCGCAGTGTGCCTAAACGGCACCGGTGAGTGACCACTGGTCAAAATTACAGCACTCGGGGTGCAACATGTGCTCGATAAATTTGCTCGCACGAACGATACTTCTCCTGAATGGATCACCAGCGTCGTGCTCTCTGGAGCGTAGTTCTCTTCGGCGTTGTGAGTTTGCTCGCAGACGTTACGTACGAATCTGCCCGGAGTATCATCGGTCCCTACATGGCCGTCCTGGGTGCCAGTGCTGTAGCTATCAGCGTGGTATCGGGTGCAGGAGAGCTTGTCGGCTATGGTTTACGGCTCGTAAGTGGGCGGCTTGCTGATCGGAAGCAACGGTATTGGCTCCTGGTCTGGATTGGCTATACCGTGAACCTGCTGGCGGTACCGCTCCTGGCGCTTGTCGGGCGGTGGGAGATCGCCGCAGTGTGTGTTATTGCTGAGCGGTTGGGCAAAGCTATCCGTGCTCCAGCACGTGATGCTCTCCTTGCACAGGCAACGCAACACATTGGTCACGGAAAGGGCTTTGGCATCCACGAAGCACTCGACCAAATTGGTGCGGTCAGCGGGCCACTGCTCGTCGCAGCAGCGATGGCAGTTGGGCTTGGCTATCGCGGTGCGCTGGGATTGCTCATTGTCCCTGCGCTCGCAGCGTTGGGCGCATTGCGTCTCGTCGAACGACGATTTCCCCCCGCCGAACAGGCGCCTCTGCAGAGCATGGAAATGAATGCAACGCCAGTCGCACTTCCGACGACATTCTATCGCTTCCTCATCGCCGCATGCCTTGCTGCTGCAGGAATGGTGGACTTCCCCTTGCTGGCGTATCACATTCATACTGCGGGCTTCGGTCAAGCACTTGTGCCGCTTCTGTATGCACTTGCAATGGCGGTGGATGCACTTGCAGCGCTTGTGCTCGGGCGGCTTTTCGATCGGCTCGGACTACGAACACTTGCTGCAGCAAGTGTGGTCAGTAGCATCGCGTCAGTGCTCGTCGTCGCAAGTGGCTCTCCTACTTCGGGCATTGTCTTGCCAGTCGCGCTGGCACTTGGCGTTGTTGCGTGGGGCGTTGGTATGGGAGCGCACGAGTCTATCCTGCGGGCAAGTGTTGCGGTGATCGTTCCTGCGCGACTGCGTGGGAGTGCGTTCGGATTGCTGAGTGCATGGTATGGCGGCGCGTGGTTTTTGGGAAGTAGCCTCCTGGGCATGCTCTATCGCTGGCACCCGATGGCGATGGCAATTGCAGGGGCTGCACTACAAGGAGCTGCTGCAGCGATCTGGTTCATTTCTGGAAGAACACACACGAACTGACGGATGCAATTTTGCATTGAGCATTTTCCATGGTATCACCAATGGAGCGCGAGGAAGTCCTTCGCTGGTTTGGCGAGCATCTTGAGCGCGATACGCCACTGACAATTCCAGAGGCAATCTTCGAGGCACTCACACCAGATCTTGCTCGTGAACTCGCGGAGCGGTATGGCCGCTACGGTTTGATTCGGCTCCCTGCGTTCGAGCAGCGTTTTTTCGAATGGCTGCGCCAGCACGACCCGGACGTTTGGCGCGACTTGTGGGGCGATCAGCAGGAGCCGTACACCGTTTCGCTTGCGTTTTTGGAGGCACTCCTCGATCGTCGGAGAGGCTTTCCGATCTGCGACTTAGTGGGAACGGACAACTACT
>RFIK01000030.1 GCA_003695605.1 Chlorobiota bacterium | reverse complement strand
GAGCAAACTCCCGAGCGTCCGTTGGCGTTGGCGGTAGCGTTCGAGGATGTCGGCGACGTCTGTGTGCGGCACGATCTGGGGAGGCGGCTCCATGAGCAATGCAATGCCATTCCACCGTGCGAGGAATTCGTCCTTGGTGAGCTTCTCTTTCCCAATGCTTGGGTCAGCGATCCAGACGTGCGATTCTGTTGCACGGTAGACGACCACGAAGTGGTTGCCCCGGTAGTGTGCGACGAGTGGTAGTGGAACGCTGAGGAGATTTTCGTACTGCATGCGAACGCCATCAGCTCGAAATCCGAAGCGTTCCGCAGTCCGGGCCAGGGTCAGCAGATCAGTGCCATACGCCCAAACGCCTGCGATGTCTCGAAGTGCAGCTTGAACGTTCTCGAAGCCATACCACTGCAGAATCATTGCAAGGCACGCGGTGCCACATTCACTGTGGTCACGCTGCTTGAGGAACGGAAAGGGTCGGAAGCGTTGTAGCTGCAATCTCCGCATCGAATTTCGGCGTAGTGCAACGTCATCATCGAGTGCCCAAAATACAGCACACCTTCACGGGTGCTGCACGCGCGCACGGGTAGACGTGCGGCGCCAGCGATTCTGGCTACCGCCGCACGAGCTGATGGCGCTCCGCACCGGTGGAAATTAGCGTGACGGGAACGCCGCAGTGGTGCTCGATGAGTGCGATCAATCGCTGCGCCTGCGGTGGCATCTTGTCGAATGTGGTGACATCGTCGAGCGGATGGTTCCATCCATCCAATTCAATGTACTCCGGCTCGACAGCGTCGAGAGTTGGGACATCCACCGGGAACGTTTTCAGTCGTTTGCTGCCGATGCGATAGTGAGTGCAGACAGGAATCGTTGAGAACGCACTGAGCACGTCGATCTTCGTCAGTGCCAGCTCGGTGATGCCGTTGACGATGACTGAGTACCGGAGCGCGACCAGATCCAGCCACCCGCATCGCCGTGGACGACCGGTCGTTGCACCGTACTCTCCACCGAGCGCGCGGAGCTGCTCCCCCAGGCCGCCGCGTACCTCGGTGGGGAACGGGCCATTGCCGACACGCGTCGAATACGCTTTTGCTACGCCGACGATGCGCGCAATCGCTCGTGGCGAGATGCCCAAGCCGGTGCATGCTCCACCGCTGGTGGGATTGGAGCTCGTCACAAACGGATAGGTGCCGTGGTCCACATCGAGCAGTGAGCCTTGCGCACCTTCTGCCAGCACGCGCTTGCCTTGGCTGATTGCGGTGGCAAGCAGCATCGTCGTATCGGTGACGAATTCGTCAATGGAGCGGTCAAATTCGAGATATTCAGCGACGATTGCTTCAACGTCGAGGCGTTCGGTGTGGTAGAGCTTCTCAAGGATTGCGTTCTTTTCCGCGAGATTGGCACGGAGCTTTTCTTCGAGGACATTCCGATCGAGCAGGTCCACAACCCGAATCCCAACGCGCGAATACTTGTCAATGTACGCTGGACCGATGCCGCGTCCTGTTGTGCCGATTCCTTGATGCTGTTCGCGTGCATGGTCAAGCAGCTTGTGGTATGGCATGATGACGTGTGCTTTGTGGCTGATGAACAGTCGCCGCCGAACGGAAACGCCCATCTGCTCGAGCATTGCGATTTCTTGCTGGAGTGCGACGGGATCAAGCACCACGCCGTTGCCGATGACACACTGGACGTGCTCGTGGAGGATTCCCGATGGAATCAGGTGAAGCACGATTGTTCTCCCATTCCAGACGAGTGTGTGCCCAGCATTTGCGCCTCCTTGGTAGCGTGCGACGATGTCTGACTCTTCGGAGAGCGCATCCACAATTTTCCCTTTGCCTTCATCGCCCCACTGGGCGCCGACGATGACGGTGACCATGGCACGGTTACTCGGTGAGTGCGGCAGCGACAGAATCAGCCAGCGTGAAGATACTTCCCAGGTGCGTGACCTCGAGCAGTGACTGCATTTTGTCCGGTACTGCGACGAGCGTGCACCGACCGCCGCGTGTGCGCAGCGTTGCAAGTGCCGCAACGAGTATCCCCAACCCGCTAGAATTGATAAGCTCGACTGCGCTGCAGTCGAAGATAACGTGCTCGATGCCACTGGCGACAAGCTGCCGCACGTGATCGGTGATCTCGATGGCTTGGTCTCCACCGAGCAGCTGCTGTGGAAGGGGGAAGACGACCGCGTTACCCTGCCGTTGCCACATTGCGTTAGGCTTCCTTGAGTGCACGGAGAATCTTCGGTTGCCGTGGTTCAGCCGATTCGACTGGCTCTTTCTTGATACGCTCGGTGTACCACACAACAAACGCACTGGCGATGTAGATCGACGAGTACGTGCCGGTAATGATCCCGACGAGCATCGTGAATGAAAAACCGTGCAGAACCTCTCCACCGAGCGCAAGCAGTGTTGCAAGCACAAGGACGACCGTCAGGACAGTGTTGATCGTCCGGCTGAGCGTTTCGTTGATCGAGAGATTCATCAGCGGGACAAGCGCCATTCCCTTGTGTTTGTCGCGGTTTTCGCGGATGCGGTCGAAGATAATCACGGTGTCGTTGATCGAAAAGCCAACGACAGTCAGCAATGCCGCGAGAACGCCTTGGTTGAATTCGAGATTGAGGATTTCGAGCTTTTGCCCGATAAGGACGAACGTCAGCGCAACGAAGACGTCGTGGACGAGCGCGACGACGGCACCCAAGCCATAGATGAACTCAAAGCGGAATGCGATGTAGAGCAGGATTGCGACGATCGCAAGGAGCACAGCAACGAATGCTTTTGTGCGAAGTTCGCTCCCGATCTTCGGGCCGATACGATCCTCTTTGAGAACGGTGATCGTTTCGTTGGGAAATGCCTTCTTCAACCCACTGACGATGCGGAACGATGCTGCCTGCTCGCCTTGGCCGCCGATTTCTGGGACACGGATGAGAAATTCGTTGGCTTTACCGTAGGATTTGATTTCGGCGTTTGGAAAACCTGCAGCAGCAACGGCACTGCGGAGAGCGTCGGTGTGTAGCTCGGCGCTAAAGCGAAGGGCAACTTCGGTTCCGCCGAGGAAGTCGATGCCCAGCCGTAGACCACCGAAGATCAGCAGGACAAGCCCGATCACGTTGAGTACGACGGAGACGACCAGAAACAGGCGCCGTTTCCCGAGGAAATCAATCGAAGTTTTGCCGAAAAATTCCATAACGTGCCTTTGTCAGGTTGTGGACATTAGCTTTGCGGTGCAGGAAGAACTTCGCCGAAGCTCAGACGTGCGCTTGGGCTGCGCGCAAGCCAGAGGTCAATGATGGCGCGCGAGACGATGATGCTCGTAAAGAGCGTCGTCAAAATTCCGATCATGAGCGTTGTAGCAAAGCCCTGAATGGGGCCGTAGCCAAGCACAAAGAGGATCAGCCCGGTCAGGAACGTCGTCACGTGCGAGTCAATGATTGGCGGGAGCGCGTGGCGGAAACCTTCATCCACGCTGGCGCGAACGCTGCGGCCGCGGTGGAGTTCCTCGCGGATGCGCTCGAAGATGATGATGTTGGCATCTACGGCGATTGCCAGCGTCAGAATAATGCCAGCAATGCCAGGAAGCGAGAGCGTCCCACCGAATCCTGCGAGAATGCCGAGGTTGAGCATCACGTTGATGAGCATCGCAAGGACGGCAACGACACCACCCATGCTGTAGTAAGTCACCATGAACAGGACCACGAGCGCAAAGGCGATGAGTGCTGCTGAAATGCCGGACCGAATCGAATCCTCGCCGAGCGAAGGACCGACGACGCGTTCTTCGATGATCTTGACGGGAGCCTTCAGCGCGCCTGCTTTGAGCACGATTTGGAGGAGTTTCGCTTCTTCGACGTTCGCCATTCCTTCGATCTGCGAGCTCCCGCCAGTGATTTTGCTCCGCACGACGGGAGCGCTATAGACCTCGCCATCGAGCACGATCGCGATACGCTTGCCGATATTGGCACCAGTGATTTTCGCCCAGCGTTCAGCACCCTCGCTGTTCATGTACATGAGCACCATTGGGCGGTTGGTCATCTGATCGAAGGTTGCATACGCATCAGTGACGACATCGCCGGTCAGTTCAGGGTCACGCTTGAGGACGTACATCGCATAGGTGCGACTGGGCGCGTTTTCGCTTCCGCGTTCTGGCTTTGCGCTGAAGGCAATTTCTACATCTGCTGGGAGCATGCGGCGAATCTCCGGACGTGCAAGGATCGCATGGAGCTGTCGCTTACCATCTTCGTTCGTCAGGAAGTAGTACTCAGCATCGGCCGGGAGCTTTGGGATGACCGATTCAGCGATGTCGAAGGGCTGGTAGCGCTCGCCGATCAACACCTGCCCAGCAAAAAGCGACAGGAATGGATGCTCGCGTCGGAACTTGGCTGCTTTCTCCTCATCGGAAAGGCCAGCGTACGGGTCCTTCGATGCAGTGTCACTGGTGGCGCGAGCCGTTGTATCACCAGAGTGAGCAGTGTCGGCGCTCCGTGCGGTGTCAGCAGCTGGGACACCCTTGCCCGCGAGGAATCGGTCAATGTTGAGGAAGGCGTAGAGGACGTCAGTCCCGTGCCGGAGGAGCTTGAATTCCAACCGTGCTGTCGTTTGGAGCAGTTGGCGCATTTCGCGCTCATCCTGGACGCCAGGAAGTTCGAGCAAAATCCGCCGCGTGCCCTGCTTCTGGATTGTGGGCTCGGTGACGCCAAACTTGTCGATCCGCTGGCGGATGACTTGGAGCGCTTGATCTACCGCTTCGTTGATGTCGCGCTTGAGGCGCTCGATGATGCGTTCTTCGCTGATGTCCCGCACATCCACAAGCTCGTAGTACGTCACGAGCGACTTCCCTTGCGGGCGGGCGATCTGATCGAAGTTCCGCAGGAAAATATCGAGGACTTCTTCATCGCTGCGATCTGCCTGGCGACGCGTTTCCTCGATGACACGCTCGAAGGTTTCGTCAATGGCTGCACGGTCGGCTGCTTCTTCAAGCAAGCGGACAACGTCCACTTCGAGCGTTACGTACATCCCGCCCCGCAGGTCGAGACCAAGCTTGAGCGCGCGGAGCTTTTCCTTGCGGAAATCTTCACCATTGACTTGATCCCACTGCACTTGTGCTGCGGAGTCCAAGCTGGCTCGCTCAGCAGCCATCTGCTGGGCACGCCAGGTGGGGTAGAGCAGAAAAATCGCCAGTACGATCGGGATGACGATCGTCAATACCTTGCCGACTTTCCCTTTCAAGGGTTCGCCTCCGATACTATGACATTCTGATGCAACGTTGGATATGCAATTTACTGCACCGCCGTCCTATTGACGGCTGGGAAGAGCCTCCGCACGTGGATCAGCAGGGTGCATGTGGAATGCAAGCGCAGCCAGGAGCGATGCGGTTGTGATGGGGACAACTCCCGGTTCACCGCAGACGACGCTCGCTGCAATGTTGGCAATCGCTGCAGCCTCGAGGATCGGTGCACCGGCGACCATCATCGCAGTGACTGTCGCAATGACCGTGTCACCTGCTCCCGAAACATCTGCGACATGGCGCGCAACCGATGGAATCTGCCACCAGCGATTGCTGCTGTCGAGGAGCATCATTCCGCGACTACCGAGCGTGATGAGGACGTTCCGTGCCTGGAGTCGTTCCAGGAGCATGCGTCCTGCACGGAGAATGTCGTCGTGGCTTTCCAGCGGTGTTCCGAGCGCATAGGATGCCTCTTTCTGATTCGGTTTGAAGAGAGTCGCGCCGCGGTAGGCAAAGAAGTTTTCCAGCTTGGGATCCACAAGGATTGGTATCGAGCGCTCCTGCGCCCACTCGACAAGTTGCGGGATACTTCGCTGGTGGAGAACGCCTTTGTTGTAATCTTCGAAAATCACCGCGGCAAGCTGTGGTGTTGCGTCGAGTACTGCCAGAATCTGTTCGAGCACATCCGAGCCAATCGGCGAGCGCTGCTCGTGGTCGAGCCGGAGGAGTTGCTGGTTGTTGCCGATGATGCGCGATTTGATCGTCGTCGGTCGCGTCCGATCGGTTACGATGCCGCTTGGTTCGATGCCATGCTGCACGGCAAGTTCACGGATCTGCGCGCCACCGCTGTCGTCGCCGACAACGCCGCAGAGCACAACATGGGCACCAAGCATCCGTAGGTTGTGCGCGACGTTCGCTGCGCCACCGAGTCGCCAGGTTTGGCGTTCAAGTTCGACGACTGGGACTGGTGCTTCGGGCGAAATCCGGCTGACAGAACCCACGTAGTAGTGGTCAAGCATCACGTCGCCGATGACGGCGATGCGCTTTGTCGGTAGCACGCTGAGCCAGCGTTGACACTGCTCGAGGGAAAGACCGTCCACCCATGCGTTCGAGGTATCCATCAGACTGCCACCTCTGCTTTGATGTGTGGATGCGCTTGGTAGTTGGGGAACGCGATGTCCGCATGGGTAAAAGCATCGAGTGTGCGGACAGCGGGATTGAGCCAGAGCGTCGGCGGAGTCAGCGGCGGTCGCTCCAGTTGCACCTGGGCCTGGGCAAGGTGGTTGCGGTACAGGTGCGCATCTCCGAGCGTGTGGATGAATTCCGCGGGACGCAGCCCACATACCTGCGCGACCATCGCAAGCAGGAGCGAGTACGAAGCAATGTTGAACGGCACACCGAGGAACACATCCGCCGACCGCTGGTAGAGTTGGAGCGAGAGCCACTCGCCATCAACGTAGAACTGGAAAAGGACGTGGCACGGTGCAAGCCGCATTGCGTCGAGCTCGCCGACATTCCACGCACTAACCACAAGGCGCCGACTGGCAGGATTGTGTTGAATTTCCTCAATCACGCGGGCAAGTTGGTCAATCGTGCGGCCATCGGGTGACTGCCAGCGGCGCCACTGCTTGCCGTAAATCGGACCAAGCTCGCCACGCTCATCTGCCCACTCGTCCCAAATCGTCACGCCGTGCTCGTGGAGGTAGGCAACGTTTGTTTCTCCTCGCAGAAACCACAGAAGCTCAGTTACGATTGAGCGAACGTGCAGTTTCTTGGTTGTTAGGAGCGGAAATCCCTTCCGTAGGTCAAAGCGCATCTGGTAGCCGAAAATCGAAAGCGTCCCGACGCCGGTTCGGTCCTGTCGTGGGGTGCCGCGCTCGAGGATTGTCCGCACAAGCTCGAGATACTGCTCTTCGTTCGGGTTCAGCGATGCTGTCATGCTCGGCTTCGGGAGAGGTAACTGCCTGGGAACGCGATCGTGCTCTGCGTGATGGATTCTTCTCGAATGTTTTGGAGCCCGTGGCGAAATTACTGCAAGGGCAGGACTATTTTCGCCCATCGCACGATTTCTCATCTGCGAGCCATGCACCTTCGGGATATTGCCCAGCTCTGTGTGTCACCGGCTGTCGCTGTACCTCCACGTCTCGAAGTCGAGGACCGTCGATTTGAGGACTACCTTATGCCGCTTGCAGAGTGGACAAGCTCGCCTCCACGCATTGCACTGGTCGGTGTGCCACAGGACATCGGCGTTGCACGCAATGGCGGTCGGCGGGGGGCTGCAGCAGCTCCTGCGGCGATTCGAGCGGCACTGGGAAAACTTGCGGCCAGCATCGGCGAAGTGATACTCTCACCTGAGGTGAGCATTTGTGATTGCGGTCTGGTTCGTACCGATGGGCTGCCGCTGGAGGAAATACACCAACGGCAAGAGTACATCGTTGGCCGATTGCTCGATGTCGGTGCAAACGTGCTTGTGCTCGGCGGAGGGCACGATACAGCACTGCCCAACGGCCGGGCACTCGGCAAACGTGTCGAGCGACTCGGAATCGTCAATGTGGACGCGCATCTGGACGTCCGCATCCTCACCGACGATGGGAGCCACTCCGGCTCGCCGTTCCGCGAGCTGATTGAAGATGCTGCATGCCCGCTCGAAGTGCTCATCGAATTCGGGACCCAGCGATTTTCTGCATCTGCGCACCATGTCCGCTACGTGCGCGAGCATGGCTATATCGTTTGGATGCTCGATGACATTCGCCGCTGCAGCCTCGAGGTCGCTCTGGCGGACGTCGAATTACGGCTTGCTGAGTGCGATGGGATCATGCTCTCGCTCGATGTTGATGCGCTTGCCTCCGCGTATGCGCCGGGGGTGAGCGCTCCAGCAGGCGATGGCTTTCAGCCGGCAGAGGTCGCAGCAATTATCGAGCGCATTGCCAGCATGCCGCAGTGCCGGCTGGTGGATATCGTCGAGGTCAATCCCTCGGTTGATGCCGATGAGCGCACAGTTCGGCTGGCAGCCTATTTTGCAGCGCTGACGATGTGGACTTTTGCTCACCGACGCGACGATGCCAGTTCTCCGATCCATTTCAGGCCTGCGAGCGACGACCACTGATGGCGCGCTCACGCTGGAACTTGTTGCACGGCATGTACGAGCGTTTGCAGCGCTTCAGCCTGAGGGTGTCATTGCCGTTGGCTACGACGGCCGCGCAGGCGGCGATGCACTCGCGGAGCTTGTCTGCGCGGAGCTGTGTGCTGTCGGGCGCGATGTGCTCGAGCTTGGTTGTGTTCCAACGCCGACGGTCCAGCTCCTGGTCGAGCGGACACATGCAGCCGGGGGGATCATTGTCACAGCTTCGCACAACGGCGCAGAGTGGAATGGGTTGAAATTCCTCGATGCCGATGGCGTCTTCCTCTTGCCAGATCGGGCGCGACTACTGTGGGCATACGCTGATGCTGGGAACTCGCCGAAGCAAACAAGCTACGGCCGCCACTATCGGCACAGCGATCCGATCGAAGAACACCTTACCGCGCTTGGGCAAGTGGCGCTGGTTGCTGCATTCCGAGCGAGCGGAGGTTTGGGTGGTGCGCGCGTTGCGCTCGATGCCGTCAACGCGAGCGGCTCCCGTGCGTTGGTTCGGCTCATCGAGTGGCTCGGCGGCCAGCCCCACGCAGTTTTCTGCGATGGGAGCGGAATCTTCCCGCATCCTCCCGAACCGCTGCCGGAGCATTTAGCCACCCTCTGCCAGGAAACCAGATCCTCCGGTGCAGTGATTGGGCTTGCAGTCGATCCCGACGCTGACCGGCTCGTGCTTGTTCATCGCAGTGGAGAGCCTGTCAGCGAAGAGAAAACTGTTGTGCTCGCAGTCGAGTCTGTCTTACGTGGAGCACCGGGCGGAACCGTCGTCGTCAATGCTTCGACGACGGCGGAAGTCGAGCTGGTGGCTAATCGCTACGGCGGGCGCGTTTTTCGCTCACCGGTGGGCGAGATCAACGTGGTTTCGCTCATGCGCGCAAGCGACGCGATCATCGGTGGTGAAGGCAGCGGCGGTGTTATCTACCCCGCGTGCCATTGGGGGCGCGATAGCCTCGTTGGTGCAACGCTTGTGCTGTCGCTCTGGCATTCGCTATCGGAGCAAGAGTGGGATGAGCGTCTGCTTGGTTGCCCATTTGCGATGGGAAAGCGGCGTCTGGCGGTCAATGGGGACTTTCCACTGCTCCGGGATCGCCTTCGTGCTGCGTTCGGGGATGCTCCGCTTGTTTGGGACGGTGATGGACTTCGTTTTGCCTGGCGCGATCGCTGGGTGCACATTCGTCCCTCGAACACCGAGCCGATCGTTCGCGTGGTTGCAGAGTCCCCAAGCGAGGCAGAAACAGCAGAGTTGCTCACCAAAGCTGAACAAATCCTCCGCGGCGGAAGCGATGCATAACCGGCAACGGTGTCGCGTGGTGGTCCTTGCGTTTGCTGATGCACGGAAGGATGCGCGGACGCTCAACGTTTGCCGCACCCTTGCGGCGGAGTGCGAGCTTGCGCTCTGGAACACTGCGCAGGGTCACTCCCCCGCGTGGCAGTGGCATGCAGTGGCAGTCCCGCAGCAGAAACGGATGCTCGTTCGGTGGCTATGGTTCGTTGTGGCGCTCTGTTGGCGCGTGCATCGGTGGCGAGCCGATATCATCTGGGCGGGCGATGTCTACTGCCTTCTTCCGGCAGTGGTGCTACGGTGGCGCTGGAAGGCACGTGTGGTCTATGATGCGCGCGAGATTTACAGCAGCCTCGGTTCACTTGCAGAGCGGCGACTGGCACAGAAGCTTTTGGCGTGGTATGAGCGGTGGCTCGTTCGGTGGGTTGACCGCATTGTCACCAGTGGGCAGCGCGATGCCGAGGAGCTGGCAACAATGCTCCCACTACGCGCTGAGCCCGAGGTTGTGCTCAACGTGCCGTTCTACACTGAGCCGGTTCGGAGCAACCGCTTGCGTGAGCGTTGCCGCATCGAGCACGGAGCACTCGTGGTGCTCTACCAAGGAGCAGTTCACCGCGGGCGTGGGTTGATACGCGCCGTTGAAGTGATCGCAACGCTCGAGAAGGCGCACCTGTGCATCCTCGGCGATGGAGATTTTGCCCCCGCAGTCGAGCGCCATGCGTACGCGTGCGGTGTCGCTGCGCGGGTGCACCTCCTGGGCAGTGTCCCCTACGACGAGCTACTCGACTGGACGGCGTCGGCTGATGTGGGCTGGTGTTGGATCGAACCAATTTCGCACAGCTACGAACTTGCGCTCCCGAATAAGCTCTTCGAGTATGCCATGGCACGTGTGCCCGTGCTTGCCAGTGACCTCCCAGCAATCCGCCGGGTGCTCGAGGAGTTTCCCTTTGGTGTCTGCTGCGCACCGACAGCGGATGCAGCCGCGCTTGCAGCAGCGATCACGCATCTTCACACACACGCGGATGACTATCGCACCCATGCCGAGCGCGCTGCACGAGAGTACTGCTACGAGCGTCAACAGCCACACGTCCGGAGGTTTGTCCTGGAGCTATGGCAGAACCGATGATGACACTTGCCATCAAGAACATGGTCTGCCGGCGGTGCATCCTCGCCGTCGAAGAGGTGCTCATGGCGATGGGCATCACACCAATCGCAGTGACGCTGGGCGAAGCTGTACTCCCCCGAACACTCACGGAGGAGGAACGTGCGCGGCTCGCTGCCCGCTTGGAAGCGCTCGGCTTTGAGTTGCTCGACGATCGCCGTCGTGCACTCATCGAGCACGTCAAAGCAGCCATCATCGAAGTTCTCTGGAGCGGAGATGAGCAACTCCTCGAACGGATTGTGTTCTCTGATTACCTCGAGCAGAATGTCGGAGTGCGATATTCGACGCTCTCGCGCTTGTTCTCCCAGTTAGAAGGCAAGACGATCGAGCGCTACATCATCGAGCAGAAGATCGAGCGTGTCAAAGAGCTCATCGCGTACGATGAATTGAGCTTGACGGAAATCGCCTACCGCTTAGGTTACAGCAGCGTCCACTACTTGTCGAGTCAGTTCAAGCAGGTAACCGGAATGACCGCGAGCCAATTTCGCTTGTTGCGCAAAAAGCCTCGCCGCCCGCTCGATGAGATTTGAGCATGCCTGTTGGTGTCCCGGCATTTCTCTACCGCGAAACAAGGTTGTTGAACCGTACGGAGTCGCTGAGTGTGATGCAGGAAAAGTTGCTCTTGATCGGGATTGCCGCTCTTGGGGCGGTTGTGCTCGTCGGAATCATTGGTGCAGTGCGTGTGCGTCTGCGGCGGCGGATGCTCATGCGGCGGCTCCATGCAGCAGTTGCGCAGCGGCGCCAGCAGATACTTACCCCACAGCCGCTCACGGCGCTTCCACCGCCAGTGCAGCGTTACTTGGACCGTGCTGTTAGAGATGCGCCGCAGGCAGAATGGATTGAGCTCTGGGAGGAAGGGCAGTTCCGCTCGTTCGCGTATCCGCGTTGGGGTAAGCTCAAAGCTCGCGGCGTCTACACTGGCACAGTGCCGGGGATGATTTGGAATGCACGGGTGAGGCATTCGCTTTTCCGGTGGTACACAATTGAGCTGCTCTATGCAAGCGGTGTCGGACGGGGAAGTTTGAAGCTGTGGGGTGCATTCACGTTGTTTGATCCCGATGGACCGGAAGCGAATGAAGCCTTGCTGGTACGCGTGCTCATGGAAACCGTGTGGTTCCCCACATCGCTGGTACCAGGAGGACTATTGCGCTGGGAATCGCTCGGGAGAGACGACGTTGCTCGTGCAGTCCTCAGCGATAGCGGCATTACCATCCGCGCTGACTTCTACTTTACGACCGATGGTGACGTCGAGCGCATCGTCACGCTCGATAAATATCGCGATGCAGATACCGGCTACGAGCGAGAGCAATGCACCATGTACTGCTCCGACTGGCAACAATGCGGCCCAGTGCGCATCCCGATGGAGGTACGGCTGGAGTGGAATCTGGAGCGGGAGAACTTCGAGTACATGCGTCGGCGTGTCGTCGAGGTTCGCTACCGGTAGAACGCTGTCTGAGGAGCAAGTGTTCGGAAAAACTCGGTTAGCTAGAGCGTTTCGATCGAGAGCATGTTCGTCCGCGACCGCGCCACGAGCGGGCGTCCGATGGTGAAGAGGACAGTTGCACCTTTGGCAAAGTATCCCTTGCCGAGCAGCAGCTTTTTGATGTGCTCGATCGTTTCATCGGTAGTGGTGATCTCGTCGAGCTTCATACCGTAGACTCCCCAGTACAGCCCCACACGGCGAAGCGTTTCGGCAACGGTGCTGACGGCGATGATGATGCTCCGTGGGCGGCGTGCTGCCACAAGTCGCGCAGTTTCGCCAGAGTAGCTCAACGTCGCGATGCAATCAATTTTCCGATGCTCGGCAATCAAGGCAGCAGCAGCAGCGATTGCATCGGTGTTCTCGGTACTCGCCGATGGGATGGGCTGGAACGTCTCTGCCAGGCGACGGCGACGTAGAAGCTCACGCTCCGCTTCGGTGCAAATCATCCGCATCATGGCGATTGCCTCGATCGGATACGCGCCGACGCTTGTTTCGGCGCTGAGCATGACGGCGTCGCTGCCATCGAGGACGGCGTTTGCAACGTCGCTGGCTTCGGCGCGAGTCGGGCGCGGATTGGTTACCATGGATTCGAGCATCTGCGTTGCGGTGATGACGGGTTTGCCTGCGTGGTTGCAGAGCGCGATGATGCGCTTTTGCACCAGTGGAACGTGCGCAGCAGGAATTTCCACCCCAAGGTCACCCCGTGCTACCATGATCGCATCGCTGACTGCAATGATGTGCTCGATTGCCTCGACCGCTTCGGGTTTTTCGATCTTGGCGATGATGCCGAGATTGGACTGCCGCTGCGCGAGGAACCGTCGTACTGCTTCGATGTCACTGGGCCGGCGAACGAACGAGACAGCGACGTAATCGGCCCCTTCAGCGATCGCAAATTCT
>RFIK01000208.1 GCA_003695605.1 Chlorobiota bacterium | reverse complement strand
GTGTCCGTGTGGTCGTGGGCTGGGTGAATGGGACTACACCGTCCGTTTCTTTGTCGTGCGTCCATCGGCCGAACGCGATTCGAACGGCAATCCAATTGCTGAACGGATCGAAATCGCACGTTTTATCACCCCCTATGCAGCCAATCGCCCCAGTACGTGGTCGTGGACGTGGCAGTGGGACGTGACCGATTACCGCTTCCTCTTCGGTGATAGTACGACCGTCGTTGTGCAGTATCAAGGCTGGACGCAGAGCGCCATTTTCACAGCGTGGATCCAAGCAGTCGACGGTGTGCCGCCTTATGAGGTGTTCGCGCTCGACCAGCTCATCGATGGGTCCTTCCCCTACGGCAATCCCAACGACCCGATTGATCAATACACGACAGGCAAACGTTTCCGTGTTCCATCGAGTGCCGAGATGGTCAAGCTCCGCATTACGACAACCGGACACGGCTTCGGCGGGACGGATAATGCAGCAGAGTTTGCTGAGAAAACCCACAGAATCGTCGTCGGACAGCGCGCAACCTACCGCCAGCACCTCTGGCGGGATGACTGCGGGTGGAATCCTGTGTATCCGCAGGATGGCACTTGGCCGCTTTCGCGCGCTGGATGGTGTCCGGGCGATGTCGTGCATCCGTGGGAGCAGTGGATAACCGCCAACGTTCAGCCAGGCCAGGAGTCTGTGCTCGACTACCAGATGGAGCCATATGTCAACGAACAGTTCAGCGCGCATCCGTCGTCGTACCTCATCACCGCCCAGGTGCTCTACGCGCGGCGACCAGCGTTCGGAACGCGCGCGAGCATCGTCGAGCTCCGCACACCTACCGATGCTCCGCCGATGCGACGGCTCAACCCCACGTGCGGACGTCCACTCGTGGTCGTTCGCAACGATGGACGCGATAGCATTCGCTCACTGCAGCTTGCGTACGCCTTCGATGGTCAGCCGATGCAGCAGTTCCAGTGGACTGCCTCATCACCGCTTCGTCTCGGGGATACTGCGAGCATCGAACTACCAACGATGGCGGGGGTCCTCGATCCACCCGCGCCGCGGCGGCTGGAGGTCGCCATCACGCACGTCAATGGCCAGCTGAACCAGGAAGGGCTGTTCCATCGTGCTGTTTCGACATTTACCGACGCGCCGACCGTGCCGGGCGATTCCGTCGTCGTGTACTTCAAAACCAACCGAGCTGCTGCCGAGCAAGGGCTGGCATGGCGCTTGGAGCGACTCGACAATGGCGCAATCATTGCCGAGCGGAGTAACTTGGGCGATGAAGTCACCGATATTGCCCTCCTCCAGCTCGAGGATGGTTGTTACCAGTTCCGATTCGATAACCCAGCTGGCTATGGGCTTTCGTGGTGGGCGACCCAGCAACAGCTCGGTAGCGGAGCGCTCTGGATTTCTGCGCAGGGTAAACGCGTCTTCACGCTCGACGGCGATTGCGGCAAGGGCGCAATCTTCAACTTCCGCGTGGGACCGGTGCCGCAACTAGACGTTCCACGCGATACGATTGATTTCGGAGCAACACCTGTTGGCACACCAGTACGTCGGCAGCTCACGATACGCCCAGCGACCGCAGCAGCGCTTCGTATCACGCAAGTGCAAGTGAGCTCGTTCCCCGCCAATCTCGGCTTTCGGATCGTAAGCACCCAGCCACCGCTTCCTGCCGAGGGACTCTGGCTCCGCAGTGGGGAGCAGCTCACTCTCACGCTGGAGTATTCGCCGCAGCAGGAGGAAACCCGCTGGCGCACCGCGCTGCTGACGATTGCATCGAACGACTACGATGAACCGACGGTGCGACTTGTCTTGCGTGGAACAACACCCAGTGCGCTCAACGTCCAGGAGCCACATGCTGTCGAATGGAGTGCCTCACCACAGCCTGCTACTGATGTGGTCCGCATCGAGCTTGCCCAGCGGCCAACGGAGGTACGTCTGCTCAGCCTCGAAGGGCGGCAACGCGATGTACCACTCCGCACCGACGGAACGATTGCCGAACTGGATTGTTCGACGCTTGCGCCAGGGGTGTACATCGTGGTAGCAATGACTAATGCCGGGCGGGTAAGTGTGCCACTTGTGGTTGTGCGGTAGGTGTGCAGGAGGTGGGAGTCGAACCCACACGGAGTTTTGAGCTCCACTGGATTTTGAGTCCAGCGCGTCTGCCAATTCCGCCACTCCTGCGGCCGGGCGCAAAGATACCACGCGCGGCTAATTGTTGCGTGCTCCTTCGCGGACCCAGGTAGCCATTCCGCGGCGGTGATTGTCGTTGATGCGATTTTGGAACACAGGCGGATGCGCCAAGCGTCCATCGAGCACCTGGTTGAGCCGGCTCTGCTCTGGATGCCCAACAATCACAAGTCCCGGCGTTTGAAAGAGGGCGATGTAGCTATCGAGTGGAATCGGGTCCTGGGAACTATGGCATCCGTTGAACGTGCACGTCAGCCGGAGAAATGGCTCTACGTGTCGCGAATAACTGACGTTCGAATCAGGGAAGACGATATCGGCAGGCTGGCGGTACACTGTGCCGTGCTCGCATCCGGCAAGGAGCAGGACGATGGCTGCGCTAATAGCTTTCGCTCTCATTGGGGAAATCGCCACGTCGGACATCTTCACCGTAGCGACGTACAGCGTCGGTAATTCGCTCGAAGAGGTTGTCGTAGCGCCGCACAAAACGAGGGTGGAAGTCCACTGTCAATCCGAGCATATCTGCGTAGACGAGAATTTGACCATCGCACCACGGGCCGGCACCAATCCCAATCGTCGGAATGCGAAGCGATTCAGTGATGCGCTTGGCGAGTGTGGCGGGAATCTTTTCGAGAACGATTGCGAATGCGCCAGCTTCTTGCAGCGCGAGTGCATCACGGTAGATTTGCTCGGCTTCTTCCTGCTCACGTCCGCGGGCTTGATAGGAGCCGAATTGGTAGATACTCTGGGGGGTCAGTCCCAGGTGCCCCATCACGGGAATTCCCGCTGCTGTCATCCGTGTGACTGCCTCGAGCACGCGCTGGCCACCTTCGAGCTTGACGGCCGCCGCGCCTGCTTCCTTCATCAAGCGTCCAGCGTTTCGGAATGCTTCGTCTGGGTGGACTTGGTAGCTCATAAATGGCATGTCGGCAACGATGAGCGCGCGCGATGCTCCCCGGCGCACAGCTTTCGTGTGGTAGATGATGTCTTCGAGCGTGACCGGAATCGTTGTCTCGTGACCCTGGACGATGTTTCCGAGCGAATCGCCAACCAGCAGGACGTCCACGCCAGCTTGGTCGAAGATGCTCGCCATCAGTGCGTCGTAGGCTGTCAGGCAGACGATTTTGGTGCCCTGCGCTTTCATTTCGAGCAGGCGGCGTGTCGTTACGGCGCGAACGGTCGAGGGTTGTGGCATCGAGTGGTGCTGCGAACGTGATCGTCCACGAAAATAGCGTGCGTTCGGAAGAGCCTCCGTGCTCGATGGAAACTGGTTTGGAAACGAAAAGGGCGCACGCTACGATCGTTGCGCCCTTCTGTGAGCGAGCATGTTCGTTACTGTTTCGGCTGAAACTCTGCGTCCTCGAGGGGGACGTTGAGCTGGTATGTGCTCTTGCTGGTGATGCTGAACATTGGCGATTCGAGACGTTCCGAGCGTGGGAGCAGAATACCCTCGATGGGGGCGTAATCATCGTAGTACTCGCTCACTGTTACCCCGCCGTCTTCAGGCCCCTGTTGTTGATCAGTTCTGCGGAGGAGGAAGGTGGATTCGTCGAAGTAGTACGTGGATTCTCTGCCACCCTTTTCTGCGCGGAGGATGATCATGCCGTTCCGTTTCCCCACAATCGAGCAGCGATAGCCAAGTTCGGGAAGTTTTGCAACGTGGAACATCATCGCTTGGTCGAGCATGGAGCGCGCGATGTTGTCGGGCATTGGCTGCGGAGGATGCGGGCCTTGCTTCATCCAGGCTTGTGTGCCATCAACCCATTGCTCTTGCTGCACCACAGGGAGCGAGAGCTTCTGGTAGAGCTTGTTTGGTGCTTTCTGTTTGGTCAGCGCAGTTCCTTCGAATTGCTGACCGCCTGCGCTGAGCACGAGCTGCGATGTTTTGACAATGCTCGTAATCGAACGCAACTTGGATTCTCCTCCGAGAGCATTCACGTAGCGCCGGAGCAACTCCTCGACGCTCATGGAAACAGGCTCGGGGCCGACCGTACCGAGTGGTTTGAGGTTCAAGTCGTACCGGTGTACATCGCCCCAGCGTTCGAGTTCTTTCGCAATGTCGGGTTTGCCGACGACGACGAGCCACCAATTCCGCGGTTGCAAGTACCGTTCGGCAGCAGCCAGCGCATCGTACGGCGAATAGGCAGCAATACGCGTGGGGTATCCTTTGAAGTACTCTTCGGGCAGCTCGAGGTAGTGAGCATTTTGGAGCAAGGATGCGACAAACCACGGCTGCTCGAAATTCATTTGGTACGACCCGAGCACATTTTGCTTGATGACGGAGAATTCCTCCTCGCTTGATGGCTCGTTTGCGACTTTTTCTACTTCGCGGCGCAGGACAAGGATTGCCGAATCTGTCACGGGCGTCCGCACATCCGCACCTGCAGCGAAGCGGTTGAAGAATTTCCCTTGCGTGACGAATGCGTACGGTGTGTACGTGAACGAGTACGTTTCGCGGAGTGTTTTGAAAAGGCGGCCGCTAAACCCGTTGCCCAACAGTTCGACGGCAAGGTCGAGCTTTTCGTAATCGGGGTCTTTCCGTCCCGGTGCAAGACCGCAGAGGACGATCGTGGATTGCACCGACCCTGGACGTTCGACAAAATAGACGCCGCGGGGGAGAGGCGTTGGCTTCGGAGGCTCGGGCACTGTTACGCTGGCAGCTTCCCATCGGCGGAATGCGGCCTCGATCTGCGGGATGATTTCCTTGAGCGTGACATCACCGACGATGGCCAGCGATGCTTGGTTGTTGGGGCGAACGTACGTACGGTGGAAGGTGCGAATATCCTCTGGGGTGATGGATTTGACGCTCTCTTCAGTCGGGCGCTGAGCGCTTGGATGGTCAGGGCCGTAGAGCACTATCCGCGACAGTGCCATTGCAAGCTCGCTGGGGCGTGACTTTCGCTGCTTGATGCTGGCGATTACTTGCGGCATGAGTTTGTCGAGCTCCTCTTTCGGGAATGTCGGGTTGATGATGACATCGGAGAAAATCGCCAGCAGCAGCGCCATGTGTTTCTTCAGACCACTTCCGGTGACGGTGAGCAATTCACCGCCTGTGGAGGCGTTCACCGAAGCACCGATGCTATCGAGCGCGGTTGCGATATCGAGTGCTGTTCGTTTCCGCGTTCCCTTTGTGAGCAGGTCGGCCATGAGCGATGCTGTGCCAGGCTTGGAACCGTCGTAGGCGTCGCCAGCCCGCACTTGGAGCCGAAAGCCGATCGTTGGCTGGCGGTGATCTTCGATGACGTAGATCTTGAGCCCATTCTTGAGCGTTGCTTCTTCGTAGCGTGGGAATTCGTACTCGGCGAGCTCGCTGATCTGCGGTCGCACGCGCGGATCGATCGGTTTGGGGACTTCCAGTGCTGGTGGGTTGAGCGCCTCCTTCGGTACAGGAATCAGCGGTGCTTGCTCAGTGCCTTTCTTGGGTTGTTGCTTTTTCTGCTGTGCTGGCAGTGGACTCAGCAGCAGCGTGCTGCACAACAGGAGTGTGACGGTCGTCAGTCGCATGGTTACTTGCCCTCCGATGGGAGAAATGTCAGGACAACGCGATTCGAGGTACCGAAGTACTTTTTCGCAACGCGCTGGAGATCCTCACGGCGGACGCTGTAGAAGCGTTGCATTTCGGTGTTGACCAGCGCGGTATTTTCAAAGTACGCGTAGGCTCGTGCCAGTGCGAGCGCAGTCGGGTAGGTGCCTTTTTTGTCCTCGATGAATCGTGCTTCGGCGATGTTGCGCGCCTTGAGAAACTCTGCCTCGCTGACGCCATGAGCGATGACGCTATCAATGGCGGCGTACATCATTTTCTCGACGGTGTCAATCGAACGGCCTGGCGCTGCAATACCAACTAAAATTGCAGCACCAACTTTTTCCAGTTCGTAGGGGAACACCGAGCTCTGAACGGCCACTTGCGCGCGATCAACGAGTGTGCGGTACATGCGCGAGCTCTCGCCATTGGCTAAAATGTCCATGAGCATCTGCAATGCGTAGCTATCGGGATGTCCTTCCGGGACTGTGCGGTAGCCAATGAACACTGCGGGAAGCTGCGCCTTCGGGTCATAGATTGTATCGCGGATTTCGCCCGTATGCGGTGGAACTATGATTGAATCGCGCCGCACAGGCGGTCCTGGTGGAAGGTAGCCGAAGTACGCATCTACCATGCGGCGAACGTCAGGTTCTTCGAAGTCGCCACTGATTGCGAGCACAGCGTTATTGGGGACGTAGTACGTGTTGTAGAACTGTGTGAACTCGCTAATGGCAGCACTGTCGATATGTTGGGAGGCTCCGATCGGCGTCCAGCTATAGGGTGTGCCTGCAAAGAGGTGCGCGAACATCTTCATGTTCCAGACGCCGTATGGGGAGTTCTCGTAGCGCATCTTCCGCTCTTCTTTGACCACGCCTCGCTGAGTCTCGACGCCGACCGTGTCAATTTTCAGACCACGCATGCGCTGGGATTCAATCCAGAGTGCAAGCGGCAGTGCGTTCGATGGAACGCGCATGTGATAGACGGTCTGGTCGAACGAGGTGAATGCATTGAGATCACCGCCTGCCTGCTGGATGAGCTTGGAGAGTTCTCCGCGTCCGATACTATCGGTGCCCTCGAACATCAAGTGTTCGAAGAAGTGTGCAAATCCAGTCCGTGCCGGGTCTTCGTACCGCGAACCGACG
>RFIK01000029.1 GCA_003695605.1 Chlorobiota bacterium | reverse complement strand
CGTACAGCGTCCGGACGTACTCGTTGATGCGGTAGCGTTCGAGGCAATCGCGCACAGCATCAATCGTTGCGTGCAAGCGGGAACGTATCCACAGCTCGGTAATGCGTAATTCCTCGTCTGCTGGCACTGGAGAGCGCTCCGAGCCGACGCTGAGTTCATCTGCCTTGAGTGCCAGGAAGCGCGCAGCGTTCCACAGCTTGTTCGCGAAGTTTCGCCCCAGCTCCATCTGGGGTGCATCCTGCGTTATCGGGTCTACAGTGATGCGTACATCTTGCCCAACTGGTGCGAGGTAGAGCACGGTGTACCGCACAGCATCGGCGCCATACTTGCTGATGAGCGCAAGCGGATCTGGCGAATTCCCCAGCGATTTGGACATTTTGCGTCCTTTGTCGTCGCGGATAATGCTCGTAAAGTACACGTGCCGGAATGGAATAACCCCGCGGAAATAGAGCGAGGCCATGATCATGCGCGCAACCCAGAAGAAGATGATGTCCGGTCCAGTGACCAGCAAGTTCGTCGGAAGGTACGTCCGCAGAACCGGTGTGTCTTCAGTCTTGCCGTCGTGGAGCCATCGCATTGTCGTGAGCATCCACAGCCATGACGAAAACCATGTATCGAGTGAGTCTTCATCTTGCCAGAGTTCCGCATCAGCCCCAAGCCCCAGCTTTTCGCGTGCGTGCTCGATGCTCCGAGCGGCAGTATAGCGTCCATCGGGCGCGTAGTACACTGGAATGCGATGTCCCCACCACAGTTGCCTCGAAATGCACCAATCTCGAATGTTGCGCATCCAGTGCTCGTAGGTCTTCACCCAATGCTCCGGGAAAAAGCGGATAGTGCCGTTGAGGACAGCCTCCAAGGCTGGCTCAGCAAGTGGCTGCATGCGCACAAACCATTGGTCGCTGTAGTACGGCTCGATTGGCTCGCCGCTACGTTCGGAAAAGCCAACATTGTGGCGATACTGCTCTTCTGCCAGGATCAAACCTTCCGAACGTAAATCCTCGACGATTCGCTGCCGCGCTTCGAAGCGATCGAGACCACTGTAGCGACCAGCAACGTCGTTGAGTCGTCCATCCGGTCCAATCGAGACAAGCACTGCTAAACTATGACGAACGCCAATCTCGTAGTCGTTCGGATCGTGCGCTGGGGTAATCTTCAAGCAACCGGTCCCAAACGTTGGGTCAACGTACCGATCGGCAATGACAGGAACGTACCGTTCGGTGAGCGGTACACGGACACGTTTCCCAACCAGATGGCGATAGCGCTCATCGTCAGGATGTACCGCAACAGCGACATCGCCGAAAATTGTTTCCGGACGGACTGTGGCAACAGGGAGGAAGTCGGTCTCGGACCCCTCGAGCCGATACGCCAACGTATAAAGCGTATCCTCGACTTCGCGATAGACAACTTCTTCGTCGGAGAGTGCTGACTGCAGTCGCGGTGACCAGTTGATAATCCGCTTGCCACGGTAGATCAGCCCTGCATCGAACAAGCGGATGAAGACTTCGCGGACAGCATTCGATGCGCCCTCGTCCATCGTGAAGAGTGTCCGTTTCCAATCGCACGAGATGCCAAGAGAGCGGAGCTGTTCGAGGATGATCCCTCCGTACCGCTCTTTCCACTCCCAGACCCGTTTCAAAAACTCTTCGCGCCCGAGGTCCCACCGTGTCTTGCCTTCCGTACGGAAGATTTCGGCTTCGACTTTGCTCTGCGTAGCAATGCCAGCGTGGTCAAGTCCTGGGAACCAGCATGCGACTTTGCCAAGCTTGCGGTGGTAGCGGATGTAGAGGTCCTGAATCGTGTTGTTGAGGACGTGCCCCATCGTCAGCACACCGGTCACATTCGGCGGTGGCATCAAAATGCTGTAACGCGGGCGATCGGTCTCATCTGGACACGAAAAAAGATCGAGTCGAAGCCACTCGGCATACCACGAGCGTTCGACGGTCGAAGGGTCATAGTGGCGATCGAAGTGACGCTGCATACACAAAAGGCTGAACAAAACGTCGTGCACTTGCAAAGATACCGAGCTCTTGCCAAGGCCAGTCGTCGGTGGCAACTACCCCGGTATCATCGCACTACGACGATCATTCCCCCGATTGCCTGGCTATTTCCAAGCGGCTCAAGCCACAGTCGCCAGAAGTACGTTCCACTTTGCAACTGCCCTCCGCGAGATTGATCTCGGAGCGGGATCGCAATCGCGTTGGAGCCGTTAGAAAGCTGCACTCGTTCGGAGCGGACGCGTCGCCCGAGGGCATCGTAGAGCTCCAGCCATGCAGCGATGTGCTGCTCGAACCCACGGTAGCGAACGCCTACAAGGACACTCTCCTGCGCTGGATTTGGCGCAACGCTGCCGCCCTCGAGTGTCAGCGCATCTGGCACAATGAGCACGTAGCGGGATGTTGCCGTGTTCCCCGATGCGTCCCTTGCAATCACCGAGAGAATGTTCACACCTTGTTCGAGAACTACCGTTGCAGAAAGTCCAGCACGCACAAGTGGATAGGCTGCCCAGCGGAGCAGTGCAGAAGGAGTTGGATAGAACGCAAGTGATTCTGCCACACGCTGGAGAAGTGCGCCGTTGAGTCGCACAGTGAATGCCGTTGTATCGGTGATAGGTATCTGAGCAGAATCGAGCATGACAATGTCAAGGTTGACACGCTCTGCGACATACGCTGTATCTCCGAGCACGTTGCCATCGGCAATCGCAACAATCCCTGGCGGTATTTGGTCCGCCCTGACTGTCAATGATCGCTCTGCGCGGTTGTTGAACGTGTAGAGATCCCGAGGCGACTCGATCGCGAGTTCTGCAAGGCATTGATCTGGCAACGCATACGTCGCAAGGAGAGCGCTCACTGACGTATCGCCGACAAGAAGAGCACGCGCAGTTGAAGGAAGTGTTTCGCTGGGAATCACTGCGCCGGTGTTATCGCGGAGTATCCAGCGAACGTCCGTTTGGCGTACGCTACTGCGAGTGACCAGATTGACTACTTGTGCTCTAAGCACGATCGTATCTCCACGCAGTGGTGCGTCATCGCTTGCTGTAAGCGTTGAAGCAAGCTCTGGAAGCGGGCGGTAGCGTACCGCAGCACGCGTGATTGCACAAGGCGAGAAATCATTGCTTCCATCTCGCGCAAGTCGCACCAGGATGCGCAGGAACGGAAATTGCTCAGCATCGAGATCGGCCAGCGAAAGCTCATTGGTATCGGCAGCGGTGATGAGTGTTGAGATTTGTTCAGCAGTTGCACCACCATAGATTTCCAACCGCAGGTGCGACCGCGTGCACTGGCGATCAACGTGCACATCGTGCCAGTGCTCGGCTGGACCAGCAATAGGCAACTGGAGAGTCGCCTGTTGCGGATAAAGTGGTACTTCTACTCGCAACTGGAGCGTATCCCCGCCTTGCCACTGCTGCTGATCGCCGATGCGTTCAACAACAAATGGGCGATCTGGCACTCGCATACCGACAAACAGGTACGAGCGACTGTCACTGAGGAGCGCAGCACGCTCGGCACCATAGAGCGCAAGAGCATCGGCAATTGATGAAGCGTACTGCGGGTACTGCAATCCCCACGCTTGTCCACAGGAAACAAGGACGAGATATTCATCCACTGCGATTGAATCGCGGAGAAATGCAGCGAACTCGGCTGGCCCGCCTGCACTCCGTGGCACTGGAGTTTGCGTCCAGGTCGTAAACCATCGGACAGCGCGGACACTTCCATCACGTGCAGAGATGACGGCAATGTGCACGCCGGTTTCGTCGCTCCGCTCGGATGCAACGTTGACCCCACCAATCCGAAGGCGATAGCCCGGCTGCACAACAACTCGGAGTGTATCGTTGCGGCGTTCTTGATACCCACCGGCAGACATTAGGTCGAGCCCTATTGACGATGCAAACGCAAGGGAGCCGTCCGATTGCAATGAGAGGCTATCCCAGTCACTCTCGGCCCAGCTCGGCTGTCCCTGACGTTGCACTACCTGACCTACACGCACACTATCAACGGCAACAACAGGGATGCGAAGCCACGGGGTCCACATTTGGCTTGCCGTGTTCAGTGCGCGGAGGAGAATGCTGTACTCCTTCCCTGGCTCCATCGCGATCGGGATACGCCATTGGCAGTGCGTTGCGCGTTGCTCGACTGGCGATTGCTCACTTGTTGCAAGCGTATCACCAGCTGAGGAAAGCAGGTATGCTTGGTAGACATACGGTGTGGACGCAGCCAGTGGATTGAGAAATCGAACGACCGTATCGCTTGGCGAGACATCCCAGCCTGGCTGGGGTTCTACCGCGAGCAGTTGCTCGCCATAGACGTAGAACGAGATCGTAACGGAGTCGAAGCGTGCGCCACCTATTCCCTTGGGATCGCTCACTACCGACAGCACATGCTCGCCAGGCATGCGATGAATCGGCAGCGTAAACGTGATGCGTTCGGGAGAACAGAGCCCATCGAGCGAGAGCATCACGGTATCGGTGCGCTGCTGGTAGGTGTGCAGAATGCGGAATTCAACTGTCGAGTCGCTGTGGACACCTGCGTTGAAGACTGTCGCTTCGATACGGACACTGTCAGCATCGGCAGAGAGAAACGGTGCAGGTGGAACGCACGCAATCGAGATCGTTGAACGATCAAACACCGGGTGCGGTACCGTATCGAGTGGAACTCGCGTCAGTGGATCGCCGAGCAACGTCGTTTGCATTGCCGTATTGATCGCAAGCTGCGAGCCATCGCTCAGGTACTGTTTGGCTGCATTGAGGAGCTCCCCGAGTGTACGGAGACGTGTTCGTGCGATCGTTGCAATGAAGCCACTGTTGACGATGTCGTCATAGGAGCGAATCCCAAAACCTGTTGTGGCGATAACTGCGATCATCCCCGCATTTCGCGCAGTGAGAAAATCTTCGCCGAGCGCTTGGATGCTTGGTTCGGCGAATGCACCGATTTGGCACGAAAAGCTTGCAAGAATTGGGTAGCGACCGCGGTTGTTCAGTCGCTCTGGCTCCCACCCACCGATTTCGAGTGTACGTGGCGCACCGTGCCCGATGTAGTTGACCCACACTGTCCCACTGTTGATGCGGTTGACAATTGCTGCCGGGATGGGCGCGCCGGTTGCAGTGCCGGCGTAGAGCGATACAAGCGTGGTATCCGCACACAGCGCACGTTGGTATGGATCGACCAGGAGAGGAAGGAGTGAATACACCACCGATTGGTAGAAGTCGTATTGCTCATCGGGAGTGGCTCCGCCCGTAATGAGGAGAAACTGCTTTTGCCACTGCTGCCATGGCATCGTATCATGTTCAATGATTTTGTCCACGATCGCGTTTGCTTCCTCGACTGTGCGCACCGGCAAGCGACCAATACTCATTGCTGGATGAGTGCTGCTGTCGAGGAGCGTGTACCAGTAGTCACTGACCGGCTTGCCATAGCTGGGAATGAAATCGTCGTTGATCGCACCAGAGGAAACTTTCCGCGGATCCCAGCTTGCATCTCCAACAAGGAGAACTGCCCGTGGTGCAGGTTTACTCCACTGCTTGGATGCATACCGAAGAAAAGCCTTGATCGCATGCGGCGACTTCTCCCCATGGCCGAAAGCATCGAAAATGTCCTGAACGTCCACAACGCGTGCGCGCAGTGCATTCCTCCGGGAACGATACTGCGCCAGGCGCTCTACAGCCGGACGGAATGCTGCGTGTGTGATGACGACGTAGTCTGCACCGCTTGTGTCCGTCACAAGCTCGATTCCACCACAGCGACGGACGCGTGCGTGCTCGATACTGGACGATCCTGTTGCAACCAATCCATGAACGCCAACGTTGAGCGGGATTCTGACGCGAGCACTCTGCGCTCGGGTCGTCTCGATCCATTCAATTAGTGCGGCAGTGCCTGTTCCGCTGCGTTCGCGCCACAAGCTCTGCTCCCCACGTATACCAACAGCCACAAATGCGATCCCTGCTTGGAGGGAAGAAGCAATGCTACTGCCTTCAGCAGCAAGACGTGTTCGCAGTTGATCGTTTACGTAGCGTCCATCGCTAATTGCTATCGCGAAGGGTGTTCCAAGGGGAAGTGCGCCGATCAACCCTGCAATTGCACTCGGGGAGTTTTCGGTGAAGAGCTGAACCGTGTGCGATTCATCGAGCCATACGACCGCAAATCGGTAGCGTGTGGTCAGCAGCAGTGTATCGCCGACTGCAAAGGCCACCCGTTCTGGCAGTCCCCGCGCAGCCACACGAAAGAGGAGCCCGCGCTCTCCACTGTAGATACCCCACCGACCTGCAATCGTATCGCAAACAATAACACGTGGCGAAGAAAAGTTCGTGAGCACGATACTTTCTGCTTGCTCAGAGGTGCACACCCCGACGAGCCGATCGCGCCATGCTGCTGCGTATTCAATTCCCCGCGTTGTGATGAAATCCACTGCTTGTGCAGCGGTCGTGGGTACTGTATTTCGAAACACGAGTGAATCAACAATGCACCCATCACGTGCAGGACGGAGCGTAAAGCTCAAAACACCGTCACGCACACCGTCGTATGTAGCACTGTCACGGAGCGCTCCTGCATAGAAAAGCTGCAAACGGTTGTCGGGGGTGGTATAGATGTCGTCGCTGATGGATGAGTAGTGCAACTCAACCTGAATGCTATCATCTCGCGTGGGATCAGGTGCTGCAAAGACAATGCTGCTAAACGGACGGTTCGGATAGACAATTGACCATCGCCAACCTTCACCGGGAACTGTTTCCGTTACGAAGGTTGTCTGTGTTTGACGGTAGCGATCGTTGTCAAGCCAGCCTTGGACGTATTCGTGTTCTTCTTCTACATGCCGCTCGATGGTAAGGTGGTATCGAAGCACGCGACCCTCCGGCGTTGCGGTATCACGAGCAAGCCGCGATGGAGGAAGCGTTTCATCGTACCAAACCTCGAACGCAGCAACCGACGTGTACGCATCGAAATAGGTGGTATCCCCCGACGGCCTCGACCCGACGAAGTACAGTGTATCGTCGTCGCTCAACGCTCCATCGGCATCGACAAGCCCGAGTGGAATCGAGCGGCCTTTGCGCCGAAGATGTAAACCGTCACTTGAACGGCCGCGAAGCTCTGGAGCAACGCTAAGCAGCTTTGCAAGGGGAAGTAACGCCACTCTGTCGTTCGATGTCTCAACGTAGGCAATCGGAAACGTCCCTATGGACTGACCTTGGGCTATTGATCGGGAATCATGCATCAGGCAAGGCACTCGCCCAGAAGTCGGGAGAGCAAACATCTTCAGGGCAACAAAAACCATGAGTATGAAGACCATGACAACGCTGGGGTGTGTAGCGTGGAGCACAATGTGCAGTAATAATACAGCGCATTAGCGAGTAGTTTCGCTGCCAGTAAACAACGCAGCGCTGGGAGTTGGTTGCACCCAGCGCTGTGCCCTGCTTGCAGTTTTATTTCCCGGAGAGCATCGCTTGTGCGGACGATCGGCATCCATCCGCGGTGATTACATGCTCAGCGTTCCATGCTTTCCTTGAAGCCGATTTTCAAATTTTCAACAATAGCCTTGCTGATTTTCTCGCGCATCGCCTCGTCGTTGGAAAGATGTTCGCTGAGGGCTTCCTCGACACGTCGCTTGATCATTTCCGACGATTCGCCGATGAGCTTATCAACGAAGAGCCGAATATCGCGTTGCTGCTCCTGGAGGATATCGAGCTGACTGCGGCTTGCATCTTCCATTTTCTTGAGCATCTTGTCCATCCGCTCTTCTTCCTCAGTGTAGTAGAGCGTGAAAGCAAGCAGTGCGAGCATCGAAAATTCCAGGAAGATTGCACCCAAAATCAGCGATGGACGAGTAGGGGGAATGAATTTCAGTCCGCGGATACCCACAGCAACAATCAGAAGCGCTGCACCACCATAGGCAAATCCTGTTACGTTGTTCGCGTACCGTTCGGTGAAATGGTGTGCCATGTACAAACGAAGCGCGGCACCGATACGCAAGCGGTTCCGCTGCCAGCCAATCGCTGCTTTGATATCTTCGATGCTGCCTTCGACAAATTCACTGAAATGCTCGCGAATCCGAATGTAGAGAACTGTATTGCGGAATGCAACGGGGTCGGTATCACGATCGAAGGCTTCGTCGAACGATACTGCCTGGCGACGTCCACCCCCAATCTCTTCATCCGGTGTTGTGCGATTCCACACAATTCGGAATGCCTCGACGATGCGACGACGATCGGTTTCTGCAAGTGTAGAAAGGCGATCGTCAGGCATGACAAGAAGCTCGACGATCTCTTCGGAAAAGCCCGTCTGCAGCCGGACCTTCGCCTTGTTGTTATGAATTTCCCGTTCAACCTTGAGTGACATAAGTCCGATGCCAGGCGGCAACACCAGTGTGACGAGTACGGCAATGAGAAAGCCGATATCAATCGAAAAAATCACAAATCCCAGCGTTGGATCAAGGTAAATTGGATCATCGCCAAGCTTGGGTGCTTTGACGACCCATTCGCCAGGATTTTTGGGGTAGCCGTGCGTTTTTTCATCCCGAGCCTTGCTGGTAAAGTCAAAGACATACTCTGGCTTGATGTATTCTCGCTTGACCTCTTCGCCGATGTGTTTGAGACCTTCCGCCGTTGGGACAGCTTTTACGCCGTTGAAATCTGCAAGCTCCTCCCGCTCCGGTCGGAACTGGTAGAGAACGAAGCTTTCAACAATGCGGACCAACAGGAGCTCTTGGAAGATAACCGCCGTCGCCAAGAAAATGGCAAAGAACAGCAGGTAATGCACTGCCCCTGCTTTGTAGCGGGTATGTTCAGGAGCGTTGGGATTGGTGCGTGCGGTCATAGTGCTATCCTCGATCAAAATTGAGAGTTTCAACGCGCGCTGCTCCACCACGGATACAGCGTGCGCAAAAATAGTAAGGCGGTTTTCGCAAACCAAACAATTTTTGCGTAGCTACCCGCGTGCACTGTATCTTTGCAGTGCAATGCGTACCTCAACGTTAGTTGGTTCGACTGTCCGCTGCGACCACGGAACAATCCGTGGCAGCGCGTTCACCAGTGCGCACGCGATCCGCAACGCACTGCTGGCGACAGTTATTCTCTCCAGCCTACCCCACGCCGTCTAAGGCTCGTCCTGACGTTGCTCGGTCTACCGAGTAGCGGGCGTTTACATACCTCCACTTGCACACCTCTATCAAACTTTACTCTTCAGCAACCAGTGTAATGCGGCAATGAAGCTCGAACTTCTTGCACCGGAACATGTCCAGGCAGTACTCCGCAAGCATCTTCTTGTCGATGGCTTTGATCTAGTCCTCGACCTAGAGCGAAGTCACTGCGGTTACTTTGTGGATGCACGCACGGGGCGGAAGTTTGTGGATATGTTTTCCTGCTTCGCTGCACTTCCACTCTCCCTCAACCACCCAGATCTGCGCTCAGATGGCTTTGTTGAGCAACTCGGCGAAATAGCCCTCCACAAAATCACGAACTCTGACGTTTACACCCGCGTCTATGCGACGTTCGTGGATACGCTCTTTGACCTTGCCATCCCGAACGACTTTACCTACGCATTCTTCATCGAAGGAGGCGCACTCGCGGTCGAGAATGCACTCAAGGTTGCGTTCGATTGGAAAGTGCGCAAAAACTTCACGCGCGGATACACCCGTGAAATTGGGCACAAGGTGATCCACTTCCGCCAAGCATTCCACGGGCGAAGTGGCTACACAATGTCCTTAACCAACACTGACCCAACGAAGATTGCCTACTTTCCGAAGTTCGACTGGCCGCGCATCCTCAATCCCAAGCTCCGTTTCCCGCTCACTGAGGAATCACTAGCGCAGACTATCGCTGATGAAGAACTCGCCTTGCGTCAAATCGAAGTTGCCTTCGCTGAACACGGCGACGACATTGCAGCAATCATCATCGAACCAATTCAAGGCGAGGGTGGCGATAACCACTTCCGCGCTGAATTCCTCCAAGCGCTCCGCCGCATTGCAGATGAACGGGACGTCCTCCTGATCTTCGATGAGGTACAAACTGGCATGGGTATCACTGGGACATGGTGGGCATTTGAACAGTTTGGCGTAGTGCCGGACATCTTCTCCTTCGGCAAGAAATCACAAGTGTGTGGCATCGCCGTTACCCGACGCATTGACGATGTTCCAGAAAATGTCTTCCATGTTTCCAGCCGCATAAATTCAACTTGGGGCGGCAATCTGACGGATATGGCGCGTGCCACCGCATACCTCCGTATCATTCACGAGCGGAACTACCTGGAGAATGCCCGTACACAAGGTGCGTGCTTGCTCGAACAACTGGTCGAACTCACCACACGATACCCGACCATCGTCAGCAATGCACGTGGGCGTGGGCTGTTCTGCGCGTTCGATCTTGCTTCGCCCGCCTTACGGAAAGAATTTCTCCGACGTGCATTCGAACACGGCCTGCTCATATTGGGATCTGGCGAGCTGAGCATCCGTTTCCGTCCGACGCT
>RFIK01000028.1 GCA_003695605.1 Chlorobiota bacterium | reverse complement strand
TGGACATCATCCTCAATCCATTGGGCGTGCCGTCGCGGATGAACCTTGGGCAGCTCTACGAAACGGCGCTCGGGTGGGCTGCCTCGAAGCTGGGGCTCTACTTTGCCTCGCCGGTCTTCGATGGTGCTTCGTGGGAGCAAGTCGGCGACTACTTGGAGAAAGCCGGCTTGCCACGCGATGGGAAAACCGTCCTCTACGATGGGCGAAGCGGCGAGCCGTTCGAGCACAACGTCACCGTCGGCGTCATCTACATGATGAAGCTCTCGCACATGGTCGAGGACAAAATTCACGCACGTTCGGTCGGGCCATACTCGCTCATCACGCAGCAACCGCTCGGAGGCAAAGCCCAATTCGGTGGCCAGCGCTTGGGTGAAATGGAAGTCTGGGCACTCGAAGCGTACGGAGCGTCGGCGACCTTGCAGGAAATGCTCACGGTCAAGTCCGACGACGTCAATGGGCGTGCCCGCATCTATGAAGCGATCGTCAAGAACTTCAACGCACCGCAACCGAATCTCCCCGAAGCATTCATGGTGCTGGTGCGCGAGCTGCAAGGGCTCTGCCTGGATGTGCGGCTCGACGGTCAACGCATTGAAGAACGAATCACTAGCCACTAACATTCGGAGGTCACCTCATGGCACGTGTCCAAACAATCCAGATACCCCGCGGCGGATTCCGAACGCTTGAGATTCGGCTTGCCTCGCCGGACGACATCCTCCGGCGATCCCACGGCGAAGTGCTCAAGCCGGAAACGATCAACTACCGTTCCTTCCGCCCCGAACGCGACGGTCTATTCTGCGAGAAGATTTTCGGTCCCATCCGCGATTGGGAATGTGCGTGCGGCAAGTACAAGCGCATTCGGTACAAAGGCATCGTCTGCGATCGCTGTGGCGTGGAAGTCACCGAGAAAACTGTCCGCCGTGAGCGTTTCGGACATATCACGCTCACAGTGCCGATCGTCCACGTGTGGTTTTTCCGCTCCCATCCATCGAAAATCGGCGGGCTGCTCGGTCTGCCGCTCAAAGACTTGGAGCGCATCATCTACTACGAGTCGTACGTGGTCATCCAACCCGGCAGCACGGGGCTGGAACCCAATACGCTCCTGACCGAAGATGAGCTGAGCCGCATCAAGGAGAGCTTGCCGAAAAATGAGCTCGAGCTCGACGACAGCGATCCACGCAAGTTCATTGCACTCACCGGCGGCGAAGCGATCAAAGAGATGCTCCGCCGCGTCAATCCAGACAAAGAGTACCTCCGACTTCGCAACGAGCTGCGCGAGGAAACCTCCCAGCAACGCCGCAAGGAAATTAGCAAGCGGCTCCGTGTGCTCGATATGTTTCGCACCAAACCCGACCGCGAGCCAAATCGTCCGGAGTGGATGGTCATTGACATCCTGCCGGTGATCCCGCCAGAGCTGCGGCCGTTGCTACCGCTTGACGGAGGACGCTTTGCGTCGAGCGATCTGAACGATCTCTACCGCCGAATCATCATCCGCAACAACCGGCTCAAGAAGCTGGTGGATATGAACGCACCGGACGTCATTCTCCGCAACGAAAAGCGGATGATGCAAGAAGCGATTGACTCGCTCTTCGATAATTCCCGCCGCACTGCACGGACCGATGCGCAGCGTCCGCTCAAATCGCTGGCAGATTCGCTCCGCGGGAAAACCGGTCGCTTCCGTCAGAACTTGCTCGGCAAACGCGTGGATTACTCCGGCCGGTCGGTCATCGTCGTTGGCCCAGAGCTCAAGCTCTGGGAATGCGGCCTGCCGAAGGATATGGCCGTCGAACTGTTCAAGCCGTTCATTATCCGCAAGCTGATCGAACGGGGCTACACGAAAACGGTCAAGACCGGCAAGAAGATCGTTGACCGCAAGGAAGATTTTGTCTGGGATATCCTCGAAAAAGCCATTGATGGCCATCCAGTGCTCCTCAATCGCGCGCCGACGCTGCACCGGCTCGGCATTCAGGCTTTCCAGCCGCGCCTGGTCGAAGGGAAAGCAATTCAGCTCCACCCACTGGTGTGTACAGCCTTCAACGCAGACTTCGACGGCGACCAAATGGCAGTCCACGTGCCCTTGAGCCACGAAGCGCAGCTCGAAGCGTTGCTCTTGATGTTGGCGCCGCACAACATCGTGCACACCCAGAACGGTGAACCGATTGCGGTGCCATCGCAGGACATGGTGCTCGGTGTCTACTACCTGACGAAGATTCGCCGGGGCACACGCGGCGAAGGAAAGCTCTTCTCCTCGCCCGAGGAAGTGCTCATTGCCTACAACAACAAGCGGATTGACTTGCACGCTCTCATCAAAGTACGTGTCGGTGGCGAGCTCATCGAAACCTCGACTGGCCGGGTGATCTTCAACCAGATTGTTCCGCCAGAGCTTGGATTCATCAACGAGTTGCTAACGAAAAAGCGCCTCAAACAGCTCATCGGCCAATGCTTCCGTACTGTTGGGCTTGCGCGAACGACCGAGTTCCTCGACCAGCTCAAGGATCTTGGTTTCCACTACGCGATGCACGGAGGGCTCTCCGTCTCGATTGCCGACTTGGTCGTTCCGTCGATCAAGGAGGAAATCGTCGCTAAAACGCAAGAGGAAGTGGACAAGATTCGCTGGTACTACGACAACGGGATCATCTCCAACGGCGAACGCTATAACAAGACCATTGACCAGTGGAGCAACGCAACCAATCGCATTGCTGATCGGCTCTACCAGGAGCTTGCTCAGGATCAGGACGGCTTCAACACCTTCTGGATGATGCTCGATTCCCAAGCGCGGGGTTCCAAAGAGCAAATTCGCCAGCTTGCGGGGATGCGTGGGTTGATGGCAAAGCCGCAACGTTCGCTGACGGGCTCGACCGGCGAGCTTATCGAAACGCCGATCATCTCGAATTTCCGGGATGGGCTGACGATCCTCGAGTACTTCATCTCCACGCACGGCGCGCGAAAAGGGCTTGCTGATACCGCGCTCAAGACAGCCGATGCTGGCTATCTGACGCGCCGTCTCCACGATGTCGCCCAAGATGTCGTCGTTACGATGGACGATTGCGGCACAATCCGTGGTATCGAAATGCGTGCGCTCAAGGACGGCGAAGACGTCAAGGAGCCGCTGAGCGAACGCATTCTTGGACGCGTTGCTCTCCAGGACGTCGTCCATCCGATCACGGGGGCGGTGATTATCTCCAAAGGCGAACTCATCGATGAGAAAAAAGCCGCCGCCGTCGAAGAAGCCTCGATTGAATCGGTGCTCATTCGCACTGTCCTTACGTGCGAGGCGCCGCATGGCGTCTGCGCAAAGTGCTACGGCCGCAACCTGGCGACTGGTCAGCTTGTTGACGTCGGCGAAGCGGTTGGCACGATTGCCTCGCAGTCCATCGGCGAGCCTGGCACGCAGCTGACGCTCCGGACATTCCACACCGGAGGAACAGCCTCGCTGGTCACCTCGCAATCGTCAGTCGGCGCGAAAGCCAGCGGTATTGTCAAGTTCGAGAACATCCGCACAATCCGGTACCTGGACGAAGAGGAAAACGACGTCGAGGTCGTTGTCAGTCGCGCTGGTATCATCAAGATCATCGAACCACTGGCAAATCGCGAGTTGGCTTATCACGATGTGACCTACGGCGCAGTGCTCCGCGTCCACGACGGCGAAAAAGTCGAGAAGGGGCAGCTCCTGTTCGAGTGGGACCCGTACAATGCCGTCATCTTGACTGAAAAGGCTGGGCGCGTTCGGTACTCGGACCTGATTTTGAACGTGACCTACAAAGAAGAAAACGACGAGCAGACCGGCCACATCACCAAGATTGCCATTCAGTCCTCGGACAAAACCAAGTTCCCGAGCATCGAGATTGTGGACGATAGCGATACCGTCCTTGCACGCTACGACGTACCTGTGCGAGCGCAAATCCTGGTCGAAGATGGTGAGATGGTTGGCGTCGGGACTCGACTGGTCAAGATGCCACGGGATCTTGGGCGTACAGCGGGCGACATCACCGGAGGCCTGCCACGTGTGACAGAACTCTTCGAGGCACGCACACCGCGCAATGCGGCGATCGTCTCGGAAATTGACGGCATCGTCAAAAAAGATCCAAAACCAAAGCGCGGGAACATCATCCTCTACGTCACAAGCCTCGATGGATCGACAACGAAAGAGTACGCCGTTCCAGTTGGGAGGTACATCCTCGTCCAGGATGGCGATCTGGTCCGCGCTGGTGATCGGTTAACCGATGGTCCGGTTGATCCGCACAGCATTCTTGCGATCAAAGGAATGACGGCGGTCGCGGAATACTTGGTCAACGAAATCCAGGAAGTCTATCGGATGCAGGGCGTCAAGATCAGCGATAAGCACATCGAGATCATCGTCCGCCAGATGCTCCAGAAG
>RFIK01000207.1 GCA_003695605.1 Chlorobiota bacterium | reverse complement strand
GCTACAACCAACGCAGCACGGAGATTCCCGATGAGCAACACAAGTACCACGATGACGATCACTGCTCCTTCGAGCAAATTGGTTCGGACAGTTGCAACCGTGGAGGTGATCATTTTCGTGCGGTCTAAAAACGGCTCGATTGTGATGCCTTCCGGTAATGTCCGCTCGATTTGGGTGATGCGCTCTTTGACACGTGCGATGACTGCTGCAGAGTTCTCGCCTTTGAGCATCATGACGACTGCACCGGCAACTTCGCCACGATCGTTATAGCACATTGCACCGTAGCGGATCGCTGAACCAATCCGGACAGTGGCGACATCTTTCACCAAAACTGGGAATCCTTGTGCAGTCGTGATGGGGATGTTCTCAATGTCCGCGATTGAACCCAGGAACCCTTCGGTGCGAATGAACGAAACAGTTGGGCCACGCTCGATGTATGCACCGCCGGCATTGCTGCTGTTGCGCTCGATAGCGGTTGCGACATCGCTGATGGTCAATCCGAGCGATGCGAGTCGGTCAGGTTCGATGACGACCTCATATTGCTTGAGAAGTCCCCCAAAGCTTGCGACATCGGCCACGCCAGGGGTGCCGAGCAGTTGGCGACGCACGATCCAATCTTGGATGGTCCGGAGGTCAGCGAGTGTATAGCGGTCTTCGTAGCCAGGTTTGGGGCGGACGACGTACTGGTAAATTTCCCCAAGGCCAGTTGTCACAGGCGCCAGCTCAGGGATACCAGTCCCAGGAGGTAGTTGCAAGCGAACTGTTGCGAGGCGTTCGCTGATTTGTTGCCGTGCCCAATACGTGTCAATGTCATCGTCGAACACTAGGGTGATGACCGACAGACCAAAGCGGGAGAAGCTCCGGAGCTCAATAAGTCCGGGGATGTTGCTGCATGCCTGCTCGATGGGAAAGGTGATGAGCCGCTCGACATCGGGCGCACCCAATGCAGGCGAGATGGTGATCACTTGCACCTGATTGTTGGTAATATCCGGCACTGCATCGATCGGTAGATGGGCAAGGTTCCATGCGCCAATTGCAGCCAGGACTCCCGTGGCAGCAAGCACAGCACCACGCCACCGCAGTGCCAATCGGATGATGGCACCAATCATGGAGGATCAATGGCAACAGTGGAACAAAATCGGGATAGCGCTCTACGCGCGATGAGATGCTATGCGAGGGGTACTGCCGGAGGGTGCCAGATCCTCTGTGGGGTGCCGCGGAGCGGTGATGAGGGCAGGCAGGGTGAATACTGCAGATGTTGGGGAGGAAGGTCGTTGAGTGCAATCATATCGAGCGGGAGCGGCTCAGCCAGGAGGAGAAATGCGCCGGGCAGTTCGACCTTGAACGGGAGCTGAAGGTCTTGCGCACGGTCGGCGTCGTAAATGTCGTCGTGGAGGTAGTGCTCAGCAAAGAAAGCGGCAATGGAGAGGTGTTCGCGACCCACGTGGTCGAGGTAGTGAATCACCAGCAGCGGAAGCTTGGCAAGTTGTGGCAGCTCCGTTGCTGTGCCGACAAAAAGTAGCAGCAGAAATGCAGCACCGATCTTACGCATGGTGCGCAAAAATAGCGGTTGACGTGAAATCAAGGTCGGCAATCTTGCGAGTGGTTCTCCGTCTTGAGGTGCCGACCATTCAGATCGAGTGTGCCAATGGAATCATTGCAGCTTTTTTTGGTGGAATTCGACATTACCGATTTTGACGAAGAAATGGCTCGTCGGATTCCAGAGCAGCACGAGCTCTTGCTTCAGCTGATGCGTTCGGGGACGGTGACGCACTTTGCAGTCTCGAGCGATCGCGAGAAGCTGTGGATTTTTTTCCGCGTCAAGGATATGAGCGAGCTGCTGCGGACGATTTCCTCGTTTCCTCTTGTCAACTACATTCGTCCGAGGTTTTACCCGCTGCTCTTCCTCGAGTCTGCCGTTCGGGCTGCGCCGATGTCGCTCAATTAGTGAGGGCGAGCCGTCGTAACTTCGCAGCAACGTTTGTTTATTCGAACGCTGAATGGCAACGCACCTGTTTACCTCTGAATCGGTCTCTGAAGGCCACCCTGATAAAATTTGCGACCAAATTTCCGATGCGGTGCTCGACGCAGTGCTTCAGGATGATCCCAACGGCCGCGTTGCGTGCGAGTGCTTTGCAACAACGGGGATGATCGTCGTCGGCGGTGAGATCACAACGACGACGTACATTGACCTGCCCGAACTTGTCCGCGGTGTTATCCGGGAGATAGGGTACACCAAGCCAACGTATCGCTTCGATGCGGAATCCTGTGCGATCATCAACGTCATCAACAAGCAGTCACCGGACATTGCACTCGGTGTTGATAGCGGTGGGGCAGGCGACCAGGGAATCATGTTCGGCTATGCCTGCCGGGAAACCAGTGCGTACATGCCGTTGCCGATCATGCTTGCACATGGGCTGGTGCGTCGTCTTGCGGAGATTCGGAAGACACAGCCGGATGTAATGCCGTATCTTGGTCCGGATGCGAAGAGCCAGGTGACTGTTGAGTACAGTGACAGTGGCCAGAT
>RFIK01000206.1 GCA_003695605.1 Chlorobiota bacterium | reverse complement strand
TTTCGAGATCGGTCGGACCGAGCTTCTCCGCCAGGCTGGTGTGCCGTACCGCCAACTCGAAGAGCAGGGGCTGTTGCTTCCCGTACTCGAAGCGCATGTCCGCTACCACGCACCTGCGTACTATGACGATGTTCTGACGATTGTCACAACATACCAGCCGCGCTACGGAGCAACGCTCCGCTTGGAGTACACTATCTGCCGGTCGGATGTGGTGCTCGCTGATGGTTACACGATCCATAGCTTTGTCAGCAAAGAACACCGGCGCGCAGTACGTCCGCCCGCGTGGTTCATTGAACGTCTCACCAAGAGTGAAACATGATGCTGCTCGGTCGTTGGTTATGCGTGGCTGCGTTGTTCGCTGGACTTGCGACAGCGCAGACACTCACACCGTTTGATTTCCTCCGTAGTGCCGAGAACAGTGCACGTGCCGCTGGTCTTGGCGGCGCGTTCGTTGCATATGCAGGCGATGCATCAGCTCAACTGTTCAATCCCGCTACGATACCCACTACCGTGGACAACTCTCTTTCCGTGACGTTCACCAAACACGTCCTCGACATCAATTCGGGTGTGGCTGCGTACACACGACGACTTGGAAGCGGGTGGATGGGCGCCAGTGCTGCAGTGACAAGCTTCGGGACATTTACCCGCACCGATGGGCTTGGCAACACGATCGGGACGTTCGGTGCAGCCGGTGTATCGCTGGCACTCTCCTATGCGAATCAATTCGATACGAACGCGTACTACGGCATCACGATTGGATACGTACAAACGACCATTGACCGCGCTGCAGCGAGTGCACTTATGGCAAGCGTAGGGCTGCTGTACCAGCTTCCCAAAATCCGCACTGCGATTGGCGCATCGGTGCGATACATTGGCTTTCAACTTGCACGCATGAACGGGCAGGACGCCTCGCTTCCGACAGATGTTCGTATCGGTGTCAGTCATCGCTTGCGTGGGCTGCCGTTGCTGGTGAATTTCAACCTTGCACGCCTTGCGGAAGAGCGGATGTCGTTTGCGGAGCGAATCCGCAATTTCACACTCGGAGGCGAGCTGACGATCGGGACGGCGCTCCAGATTCGCGTCGGCTACGATAACGGCATTCGCTCCTCGCAATCGTCGGCAACTGCCTCATTCCTAACGGGGATGGGAATTGGTGCGGGCCTTCTCTTTCCTGGATTCACACTTGACTACACGCTGACGACCTTGAGTGCTCCAGCAGCAGTCCATCGCATTTCGTGTGGCGTTGCGCTCGATCGGTTGCTTGCTGGCCAGTAGAATGCAGTAAATTTGAGGAGCCAGATTCATCTGTTGACTGTTTTACCCACTACGTTTGAGGTCTTCAATGCGTTTGATTCACTCTCTTGTCGGCATTGCGGTCATAACCGCGACCGTTGCAATCACGGCAATTGCACAGCAGCAAGGCGAGCAGCCATCACCCCAGAACACGATCTTGAAGCCCAAGATGACGCTCGGCGATGTGCTCTTCACGATCAATGTGCTCAACACCGTTGAAATCAAAGGCAGCGAGGTGGAAGCATTCCTCGATGTCAAGAACGTTTTCGTTCAGGCTGCCCAAAAAGCGCAGAAGGAAAAAAAGAGCGAGAGCGACGAGCTGACCATCGAGATGAACATGCTGACAGCGAACAATTTCCTGATGCTTTTCCAGCGGGCGAGTATCCCGGGATCAGCAGCTGAACGCTTCCAAGCAGTCAAGCAAGCCCTCTACGCCTCTGCATCGCCGCAGCAAACGCAGCAGCAGATGCAACAAAAGCGATAAGTACACGACCGAGGGATCACTTCACGCAGGCTCAACAAGCCATCCAAGCGCAGATGCCAGTCCAGCAGCGGTCAATATAGCGACTGCAGCAGGAACTGCGATGTTCTGATATGTGGCAAGGTACGGGACGTGGAGAGCCCATGCTCCGCTGGCAATACCGGCTGCAATGAGCGTTCCCCACAGTGCAGATATGAGCGCAAAGAGCATCCGCACGCGCCGTGGGTAGCGAAGCGGTGCACCGAGCAGAAGAAGTGTCTGGCTGTCACGGCGGGGAAGCGGGAGCGTCGTCCGGAGCTGCAGCAGTTGCCCAAGTGTCGCCAGAAGCAACCACCCCAGCCCGAGCATCAACGATTGCTGCCGAAGATTGCTTTCTCCTTCAGCCAGCGAAGCCAGCATACGTGGTGAGAAATTGATGGTGCGTATCTCGCTTACCTGTGCACACTGCTCGATAAACGCAGCGACTGCAGCCTGTGTCATCTGCTCTGGTACAAACCGGACTCGGAGTGCCAGCGGAAAAATGCGCTCACCGCTCAGCTCAGTGAGTGCAATGCCGTAGCGCGATTGGAAACGCTCTATCCACGCAGTATCCGAGAGAAGTTCCACACTCGCAAGAAGTGATGGCGCCAGTAACCGCAGGTCGGACGCAAGTGCCCGTGCTTGTGCATCGCTGATTTCACTTGCAAGAACAAGGTGGAGTGTAAACGCCGCTTTTTGTTCACTGAGCAGTTGCGTGCGCTGTGCATACCACGATAGCCCTGCAAGTGCCGCAAGAACGAGCAGTGCGACTCCGAGCGCGATCTGGAAGAATTGCCATGGGCGCTGACGCACCAAAAGCCATGCAAACCGAAACGAAACCATTCCTACTTCTCCGTATTAGCCGAAAGAATCCGTTGAAGAGTGTTGGGCGTCACTGTTGATCGGAGCGAGACGATCGCTTGTTGAATGTCGCTACCAGCGATCAATCCTTCCTTGCGGACTGCGAGCACAAGCAACAGTGCAACGACGACCGCATACGCTACCACACCAGATCCGACAAGCCAGAGCGCAGAGGTCATTCCAGCGAGAAGATAACCGGTGAGCGCGGCGGCAACGCCAATCGTCGTGATCCTCAGCAGCTGCTCGACACGATGGAGCGCTAATTGGACCGATTGGAGCATCAGAAACGGCAAAGCGAGCGCTCCAAGTGCCATGACGTTGAAAATCGCTGCTGTCTCTTGATACCGTAGTCCCAGAAATCGCACCAGGAGTGCTGTTCCACCGAACTCGGCAAGTGCTACTGCACCGAGTGCAATCATACATTGCAGGACGAGTGCTTTTGCAACGAGCGCTCGCAGCGTCTCGCGACGCTCCTGGTGGAGGAGCTGGACTGCGGTCGGGTAGAGCAGCCACATCGCTGCATCGGCGCCTGTCTCGAAGACGCGGTAGAGCATCTTAGCTGCATTGTACACACCCGCTGCACGAGTTGAGAAAAAAAGCTGCACCAGGAAGATGTCGAGCTGGCGAATACTCGTTGCCATAGCCATCATGAACGCTTGGGGAAGGCTAAATCCCACAACTGAGCGGGCTGGGAGCTTACCTCCGAGCGAAAGTTCAAGAAGGTCCCGACCTAAGACAATGCCCACCAGCGATCCAACAGCCATGCCGCTGCATGCAATGAGTGCGAAATCCTCGAACGTCGCAAGCCAGCCACGCAGGAGGAAAATCCCTGTGAGTACCGTACACGTCCCAAGCCATGCTGCATTCGTGACGAAAACATCGCGAACTCGAAGGTCACGTTGGAGCAACTTGAGTGCAAACGAACGTGGGATGCCGAGTGCACAGTACAGCACAAGTAGCACCGCAACACTCCGGAACCGAGGTTCGTTGAACGCATTACTCAACGGCTCACGTGCGAGCGCAATTGCTGCAGCAATACCGAGTGTCATCACGGTGTGCAACATCAACGCGAGCGCGTTCGCACGCCCACGCTCGCGGCGGTCCTGTCCGTACTGAATGATGCCTTGCAGCGCAGAACCTTCAGCCACAATCGCAATCCACGCCTGCAATGTCAGAAGCTGGGCGGCTAAGCCATACTCCTCGGGCGCGAGTGCACGGATCTGAAGCCAGGTAACTCCACCGTACCCGACGAAGAGAAGCTTATCGGCAGCAGTCCAAGAGAGCAATCGAAGGTGCTTGCGAAGCTGCATCGGCAACCCATCACGTACTGTACAAAGTTACGAGCGCAACTGCCAGCGGATGGTGACCTGCGTGCGCGTACCAGAGGGCTGAATCGCGATTGCTCGCGTCGGAGTCCACACACCGTAGGAGTGGCTATAGAGGCTTTCTTCGAGCATAATCGTCGCTCCACCAGAGGCTGTGAGAATCGCGTGTGCCTGTGGCATTTCAAGACGTACCCCTTCGCCGGTTCTATCGGCGCGCACGTGTGGATGGAGGTGAAACCAAATTGTCGCTTCGCTTGGTGCAGCAAAGAAATCCTCGATGACAAGCGTACCATCCTCTAGTCGGACAACGCGCCGATGCGGTAGATGCCATGCAGTGTGTTCTGCAATGATGAGGCGTTCAGTTGCGGCGACGATACGTGCGTGAGCGCGATCACTGGTCAGCCAGAAGAGTGCCTCGCCTCCACCTTCGCACCAAGTTTCTTGCTCGACGCTATCGAGTGCCAGCGTGCTGTGCATTCGTGTCGAACGAAAGCGATTCCGCATCGCCGGCTGGGCAAGGTATATGCCCGTTCCTGGATCGGCAATTACCTCCTGACCATCAAGTGCCAGCGTGATGGACAGTTGGTCGTTGTGGGCATGCCCTCCTTTCCCGCGCTGTCCAATCGATCCAGCGCGGAGAAACACTTCCGCTTCCGCGTTGCGGAGGACTGCCACCCCGAACGTGTGCGCATAAAAGCACGCTTGCCGGTGCTGAGTTTGATCATCAAAGAGTGCATCGAGGATGTGCTCTTCGTTCCGACAGACTGCACGTAACAATGCGCATGTCTCACGGTGGTTCCGCTGCGAAAGGTAAGGATGAGGATCGGCATGCCATGTACCATACGATTCTGCATCGTCAGCGAGTGGGAGGAACGATACAAATCGTCCGCTATCATTGTCGCCAATTTGCGGTGCGACGCCGCTCCGGTAGGTGGTTTGTTCGGTAAACGTGGTGATACGTTCGAGCAGGAGCCAGAACTCCCTGTCGCGTCCGAGAATGTTGTGTCCCTCCGGTGTCCGGTTCAAAAACCATGTTGCCCAGCCGAGCATTTCTGCACTGAAGCGGTGGTATGCTATCGAAGCTTCGAAGTTTCCGCCATCCGGGAGAAATTGGTAGCGCGCTTCTATGCGGAGCTGCTCAGCGCACCAGCGGCGGAGTTGTGCTGTCCATCGACAGGCAGGGAAATATGCTGCTGCGACTGATAGTCCGGCGATGCACGCCAAATAGTGATTGCCGCGCATGCCCTCTGACCATTCGAGATGTCCCAGAACAAAGCAGGCATGGTCATAGAGAGAAAGCAGCATTGCTTCG
>RFIK01000205.1 GCA_003695605.1 Chlorobiota bacterium | reverse complement strand
TTGTCGCACAGGTATTGATTCGTCTCGTTGACCGAGGCAAAGTCGTGGAAGCGCGTATTTCCAACCTTACCGCCAATGCTCACCGCATCCCCGGAGTACGACATGCTCGTTCCTGGTGTACCTGAGGGCGTGTAGACATTCCCGTTGATGGAGAAGCGCAGCCGATTCGATGACGATGCATTCCCGTTGTAGACAAACTGGAAGATGTAGTTTGTGCCGGGCTGCACTGTAAATCCAGTGCTTTGGAAGACGGCCCATTTGTTCGTACAACTACCGCTGCAGTTTTGGTTATTCCAGGCGCCGTAGTAGACCTGACGATTGATAAGGTAGATCGCCAGCCCGTGGTTTTCATCGCCGTGCTTGTAGATCACCATGCGGTTGTTGCTCAAGCTCGTCGAGGTTGGACGATACACGATGAAGAGCGTTTTTTGTGTACCGCCGCTGATGCCACTGCCCGTGTTGACTTGTACCTGAACTGGTTGATCATTTCCATCCCAGTAAATGGCACCATGGCCGTTGAGCGCCGAATAGTTCGGGTAGTGCTTAGGGCGATTTGCATCTGAGCTTGCATTGACGGTGCCATCTGGATAGTTCGAGCCATCTCCTGCGTAGTTCGGCCAGCCGAGGACGTAACCATTCGAATTTGTCGTCACTGTATCACCGGTAAAGCCCATGACAAAGTACGAGGTTGGGATACCGAACGGCGACACGGTTAGACTTGATGGTCCGCTGATCGTACCGCTGCACCCAATACAGTTCTGGATGGAAACGACAGTGAATGTCGTTGGCTGTGTGATGGTGTACGTCAGGATGTAGGGATTGCTCGACGTCTGTACTGTGATGTTGGAGCCATTGTTGATCTTGTAGGTCAGATACCATGGACCACAACCGCTGAACGTAAAGTAGACGGTGATTTGTGTTCCTGGGCATACTTGAGTGCTTGCAGTACTGAGAGAAACTGTTGGCGTCGGGACAACAGTGACACAAATCACATTGGAGAACTTTTCACAGCCACCTGCATCGGTGACTTTCACAGTGTAGTTCTTCGTACCCGTCTGGGAGGTCGGAATCACATACGTCGCATTCGTCGCCCCGCTGATCGGATTGCCATTCACGTGCCACTGATACGTCGCCGTGCTCGTGCACCCACTCACGCTCGAGGTGAGTGTCGGCCCACTCGAATACCCAGCGCAGAGTGCAGTGGTACCGCCAGCTGCAATCGCAACACTTGGTGCACCAGTAACGAAGATCGAGATTGGTGAAGAGACAGCGGAACAGCCAAAGGAATTAGTTACGCGAAGTTGGTAAAGGTACGTCCCGACACCGAGCCCTGTCGGTACGGTGTACGTGGATGTTGTCGCGCCCGGAATCGAAGTGCCATTGAGAAGCCACTGGAATGTCACTGCACCGCTACTGTTCCCAGTAAGAGTGACGCTCATGCTATACCCAGCGCAGAGCTGGGCCGAGGAGCCGCCGCCTTGCACACTAGCAGTGACGGTTGGAGATGGATTGACAACTACCGTCAGTGTAGTACTCGGATCGGAGCTGCAGCCCGACAGCGTGCTTACGGCATATACACGAAATTGATGCGGTGATCCACTTGCAGTCAACCCTGTGATAGGAATAGTAACCACACCAGATTGCCCCGCAGCGGATGCAACCAGTGCATTGCTTCCTACACGTCGAACCTCATAGGTGACATTCACTTCGCCATTGGCAATAATTGCATAGGCTGTGGCACCTCCCGATGCATCACAGTAAACCTGTGTTGAGGTTCCCGTAGCAATGAGCGGAGTTGCAGGACGCGTTACGACGGTAATCGTGACCGATGAGGTAGATTGGATTCGGCAGTTATTGTTGTTCGGATTGATTGCAACAACTGTTACTGATCGTGTGCCAAATCCAAGTCCAGGTGATGCTGGCGTTACGGGAATGGTTGTAATGTCGAGCGTTCCGGTCGTCGTTGATAATACCGAGTACACAGCCGTATTTCCATCGAGCACTTGGTAGACGTACCCAGCCACGGCATTTTGGACAAGAACGCGCGCATTCCCGCCCGGACTGCAGGCATATGGCTGTGGTGCACTAATCTGCGGCGCAGGCGGCAGACCATAGACGATGAACGTTGCGCCGTCGAGCGGACCATTGGCTGTTTCAGCATAACATTGGCTATTGCCCAGCGCAGTTGCACGGACCGAAAATGTTTTCATTCCGCTTTGTGGGAATAGCGATGCCGGCAGAACGAACTGAATTTGCCCACCGTTGCCTTGTGTTGGGCCAGCGACGATAGTGTTGCCATCACGTACAGTGTAGCTTGCCTGCGGGTCAGTATTGAGCACCACAATGATCCCTGGATCGCCATAGCACAATATCTGATTGAGCGACGAAAGAGACAGTGTCGGCACAGCAGGTGTATAAACGATCACAGTTGCATTGCCCATCGTAATTGTACACGTATCGAGCGTTGCTTGCACCGAGAACGTGTATGTACCGTTGCCCAAGCCACCAGTGACCACAAAACGCCGCCGGCCATTGACGACACTTTGTGTAACACCATTCAGGGGGGAGCCGTTTGCCAACAGGGTGTAGGTCACAGTGGATTCGTTCCCACTAAGTTCAAGCACGATCGGCTCGTATTGGCATGGCTGTGGAGTGAGCGCACTCAATGAAAACGTCGTCGGGCAGGCTCCCACGCGCGGATGCCCTACGACTAATAGCAGCAGAAGTCCTCCAATACTACGGCGCAATGTTTTCATCGCAGGTTTTCCGTCATCAGTGCAACAGTGGGAGATAATTGATTCACGGACTGGTGGAAGGATTGCCGGCGCTGTCGGTAGTATTCTGACACGTATCCATGCCGCCAAAACACCTTCCTCCATTTAGCGTCAAAAATCGAATGTTGGTGGGCTCGTGCCTATACGTACTTTCCCGTAATTTCCAGGACGAAGTACTATCTTCGCTCATCACAAGTGGTTATCACCTTGATTGGGAGGTCGCATTATGGCACACAGCGCCTTCTCGTTCGACGCGTTGCTCGTAGCATGCCGAGAGCTTCTTCCGCGCCTTCAATCGCGGTTTGCTGCATACCAGCAGGAACATTTCCCTGAGCGCGTGCCAGAATTTTTCTGTCTTGAACTCTGTGGGGAGGCAGGAGAATTAGCCAATCTCGAAAAAAAGCGCTGGAAAGGGATCGAGATCCCCTCCGACAAACTCGCCGACGAGGCTGCCGACGTTCTCATCGCGCTGATCAACTACACCAATGCGTGCAACGTTGACTTAGCGGATGCAGTGACAGCAAAACTTGCAACCATCGAAAAAGCACGGCAGGAATCACGAGGGCGGAGCCTCTAAAAACAATGCGGCGCTTGCGCAAAACACACAAGCGCCGCCGGTGTGTGTTACCATGAGAACGGACTACACACTACTGTCGAGCTGGAGCGTGCCCGCATACTCAGGGCGCAGTCGAATCGCCCACTCGAGCATCGTCTGCGCCTTGACGACATTGCCGATCCCCTTGAAGCACAGTGCTGCACCATAGCACGCGTCGGGATTGTTCGGGTTCAGTTCGAGCGCCTTCTCGTACAGCTGGCGAGCGTCGTCGGGAAATCCCAAATTGAGTAACGCTCGCGCACTATCGCAGAGCAACCGATCGAGCGTGATGGTAAAGCTATCCAGCTTTGCACGATGCCAGTCATTCATGATCGCGGTGAGTTCGTTCAAGGACTCGTGCCACTGCTCCCGCGCTGCGAAATACACGGAGCGAATGTAGCGGGTGTCTGGATGATTGGGTGAAAACTCATCGGCTTTTTCCACGTAGCGACGACAGAGGTCGTATTCCTCCTCGAGCAAACAGAACGATGCCATCCGTCCGAGCGCAAGCACCATAAATCTGGCGGGCAAATCCTTCCGTTCGAAACAACGGTGGTAAAAATCGATGGCATCATCAATAGCACCGTGTGCATGCGCCTGCTCAGCTCGCCCGAAGAGCACCATCGTATCGTCCTGCTCGGAGAGCACACGTTGTGCCTGCTCGGCTGTAGAAGTCCCGAACCGCTGATCCAATCGCTCGAGCACCTTGAGTGTTGAACGATTCCACGTCCATTCTGTCCGAGCGCGAAGCGAGGCTGCAATTCCTTTTTGGCGGCATTCCTGCGGTTGCGCAACACAGTATTGCAGCGTTTCGACAAGGACTCCAACATCTGGCTCAAGTAGAAAGACCTCGCCAGGGAATTGGCGACCGTCAACGACCGAACCAAGTGATCGCCGTTCAGCCGGCAGGAGCCAACCAACGGATTCATCAACGAAGTCGTCTGTGCCGCCTCCTTCGGTGACAACCACCGGCAGTCCGCACGCCATCGCCTCGAGCGCGGGCATGCAAAACCCTTCACCGCGGTAGGGTGCAACGAACACATCACACGCACGGTAGAGTTGCGCCATTTGCTCATCACTCAAGTCGGCATCGGTGTAGAGAATTTCCGGTGCATTCGGCGTCGCACGAACTTTAGCGATGAGCTCTTCGGCTGTTTGCCCGCGGTAGTACGTCCGCGTACCGCAGTCCTTGACAACCAAGCACACATCGTCTGCCGCTGTAAATGCACGCACGTATGCTTCGAGCAATAGGTCGAACCCTTTCCGATACGTCGTGCCACCAACGTAGAGGAACTTGAACCGCTTCGTTGTCGGAAGTTCGGGGATTTCCCCCGCTGGCGTAAATACGCTCGGATCAATCCCATTGGGGATGACCTGAACTTTCTCTGGCACAACACCTGACTCAACGAACACTCGGCGGCAGAACGTCGAAGGCGTCCAGACCTCATCGGCGCTGTTGAAGATGTCCACAAACTCCTGCGGCAACAAACTCATCTCCCACGGCTGCATGATGATCCACGTCGCGCCACGCGGACGCTCCCCCGACGGCGGCCACTGGTGGCGCACCCACACAACCGGCGCTCCAATCAGCTCCGGTTCCGCTGTGCGGACATCTACCTGCCTGAGTGCATCGAGCTTACGAGAAAGCATTTGCCCGCCTTCCGAGCCCGACGATGGGATCATCACCAGACGGATTGCACCCGATCGGAAAAGATTCCAGCCGTGCTCACGATTGATCGTTGCCAGGGAGCTGGCCTGGTAGAGCGGCCCTTCCCACACCACGTTCAATTGATGCATCCTGCGATCGTCCATGACCGACGTCCTCCTTGCTGGACGCGAATGTTGAACATTTCTGCCTTGAGGTTCCGCAACAACAATGCCAACTGCTTCCTGATGTCGAAAGAATACCCCAAATCATGCAGAAAACCTCCCCGCCTCCGTGCCGGCGGAACCATTGCTGTTACCGCTCCTGCCTCGCCGATCAAAGATCGCGAAAAACTCGCTCGTGGCCTTGCTTACTTGGAATCATGCGGCTATCGGCTCGTTCTCGGTGAAAGTTTGTATGCCGCCGAGGGATACTTAGCCGGGTCCGACGCTGCGCGTGCCGATGAGCTCAGCCGCTTTTTTGCCAACCCAGACATCGAGGCAATCTTCTGTGCCCGCGGCGGCTATGGAACAATGCGGCTACTCGACCTCCTCGATTGGGACACTATCGCCGGCAATCCCAAAATTTTTGTGGGGTTTTCGGACATCACCGCTCTGCAGTGGGCGCTCTACGTGCGTGCTGGCATTCCAAGCATCAGCGGTCCAATGGTCGGGGTGGACTTTGCCGATCCAGATGCCACCCAGCTTTCCCTCTTCTGGTCGCTCCTGACTGAACCCACCACTGGATGCACTCTCTGGCAGGGTAGTCCAAACGACCAACTCTCTCCAGGTTGCACCGAAGGAATTCTCTTTGCCGGTACGTTGACCCTTGCTGCAGCACTCTGTGGGACAGCGTTTCGACCTTCCGCGGAAACTGCATATGTTCTCCTGCTCGAAGACATCGGCGAAGAGCCGTATCGAATTGATCGGATGCTCTGCCAACTTCTGCTCACCGACGTGCTCCCGAGCGCAGCGGGTATTGCTTTTGGCGAATTCGCTGAAGATACCACGCGAGCAACATCAACACCGAAGAGACCTCTCGAGACAATTCTTGCCGAATACATCGCAAAAGCTGGAAATCCTCCAGCGGTCATGAACCTCCCCTACGGTCACATTCGGGGGAAAATCAGCGCCCCTATTGGTCTGCGCGTGCGGCTGGATGCAGACCGCCAGCAGCTCCTCCTGCTGGAGCCGTTTGTCGAGTAAGCCACTGCGAGTAAAGCTCTATCAGCTCTGCCAGAATCATCGCGGTTGCACCCCAGAGCGGAACTCTCGGATGTACGCGCCAGTGCGGAACAATCATTCGTCCGTATGGTAACTCCCATTCCTCTTCAACCGCGCTCCCGACAAGCTCCTCCAGTCGCACCCAAAAGGCCTCCTCCACCTCAGATGGATCGAGCGAAAGCGCAACAGCAGCTGAGCACCACATCACAACTGGGGTGATGAACGAGTTCGATGGCGGTGTATAGAGCGGTGAGAGCACGCCAAGCACTTCGACACATCGAGACGGAAGTCCGACTTCTTCGCTAAGTTCCCGGAGCGCGGCATCGGTGGGCGTTTCACCGCGTTCAATCCTACCACCTGGGAAACTCAGCTGGCCCCGATGGTGCCGCAGCATCGCACTACGAAGCGTCAGGAGTACTGCAGGGCGATCCTGCTCCTTCCGGAGAACGACAGCGACCGCACTGTGCCGTGCATCGGATGGTTGCGAAAACGAGCGCCGTCGCCCATCGGGAGAGCGCGGCATCATCGTCTCCTGTGCCGCAGGGCCAGGGAGCGCCTGCGCAAGCGCGTGTCGGAAAAAGACAACCGGATCATCCATCGCGGTGCGATGCAAATTTCTGGCGGAGCGCTCGAGCAACCGGCGGCGGCACAAAGTCCTCCGAAACGATCCCAAAGCGCGCCAACTCACGCACGATGCTGGAATTGAGGAACGTGTAGCGTTCGTGTGGCATCATGAAGATTGTCGTCACTGACGGCTCGAGTTTCCGATTCATGAGCGCCATTTGGAACTCGTACTCGAAATCCGAAACTGCTCGCACTCCGCGAATGATTGCGGTAACGTTGTGCTGGCGAGCGTACTCGACCGTTAGACCGTGGAAGAGTTCCACTGCAACGTTAGAAAGGTGCCCGAGCGACTGACGGGCAAGCTCCAGCCGTTCGTGTTCACTGAGGAGCGGCACCTTCTGCGTGTTGACGGCAATGACAACCGTCACACGGTCGAACATACCGGCAGCGCGCTCGATCACGTCCACGTGGCCGTTGGTGATGGGATCGAACGAGCCAGGATAGATTGCGTGCGTCGCCACTGTGCTCTTGCCGTTCGTCGAACTACTACCAGCGCAAAGATAGCTGCGCATCAACATTGCCAATCCACGGTTGCAGGCGAACGTGTGGAATGCTCATCACAGCGTAGTTTTGGATTGTTACGGTCATCAATCATTCGCCACAGTTTGCCAGCGATGAGCAGTGATAGCACCAAACTCGCGATCGTCACCGGCGCAAGTCGTGGAATAGGACGCGCAATTACAGACGCACTCATCGAGCAGGGATACCGTGTACTCGCGGTTGCTCGATCGGCTGATCGCCTTGCCGAGCTGGAGCAGACGCACAATAACGGCGAACGCCGCGTCCTTGCTGTCCCTGCGGACATCACCGATGATAACTCTGCTGGACGCATCGTTTCGTCGGCGCTCGACTGGGCTGGCCGCATTGATGTACTCGTCAACAATGCAGGCATCGGCATCTTCAAACCCGCCGTTGAACTCACCCCGGAAGAGTTCGACGCGATGTGGCGGCTCAACATGCGCGCACCAGTTGTGCTCACTCGCGCAGTGCTCCCCCACATGATTGCAGCACAACGCGGCGCAATTGTCAACATCGCTTCGCTGGCTGGGAAGAACAGCTTCGCCGGCGGAACAGGCTACGCTGCGACGAAGTGGGCGATGCGAGGTTGGGCAAGTTCGCTCATGCTCGAAGTCCGCCAACACAACATCCGCGTCATCACAATTTGCCCTGGATCAGTGGATACTGGCTTTTCCTCGACCAACAAACGCGGCGACCACATCACGCAACCGGAAGACGTCGCAGCAGCGGTGCTGTTTGCACTCTCCGCACCGGAACGCACGATGGTCAGCGAGATTGACCTCCGCCCAACCCGGCCGTCGTAGCCTCCAGCGAAGCGATTGCTCTGAGCACATCGTTTGGTGTCACGTACTGCATGCAACCAAAATGCCCTCGAGGGCACGCCGAGCGTCCGATGTGTGTACATGGCCGGCAGGAAAGCTCTACCTCAACTGCTCGGTACGGGACGCGATACGGCGTAAAACCAAGCGCTGGAACTGTCGAACCATACACAACTACGACCGGCACTCGCCGTGCCGCAGCAAGGTGTACTGCTGCACTATCGTTGCTCAGCACGAGCGTACAC
>RFIK01000027.1 GCA_003695605.1 Chlorobiota bacterium | reverse complement strand
TGCTCAACGATTTCCTCGGCATCGCCACTGGTTGGTGTCATCAAGACGATGATTGGTTTGGTGATTCCGATGCTGCGGAGAGCAGCTCCCTCTTCTGCGAAGGCAACGCCGAAGGCATCCACCAGCGGTTCGAGCACTGGTGCGACCAGCCCCATTCCGTGCCCATAGGCATTCGCTTTCACAACGGCGATGATCTTCGTGCTGGGAGCAAGGCTGCGGAAGTAGGCGACATTCTGCTCGAGTGCGTGTCGGGAGATCTCGACGCGGGTTGGGCGCATGCTGCGAACGTCAAAGCAGTGCTCTGATGCAAAAGTACTGCAGAGGTCCGACTGACACCGAAGGCAGCTGCTCTGCCAGGCGATGGCACAGCACTCTGCATCTTCGTCCTGAAAGCCGCATCACAGCAGGCTTGGCACGGTTTTCCATTGTTCTCATGGTGAACAGTTGAATGGATGTTTCACCACTTCATAGGAGGTTGCGATGACGCTGGTCAAGTTCAATCCCTTCGAAGGCTTCGACAGCCTGGTGCGTCGGATGAACGAATGGATGAGCGAGCTCGATCGTAGCTTGGCGTCCAATGGTGAGAGCAGCGTGACGTTGGTCCCGCGCGTGGACATTTCGGAAGACAAGGAGAACTTCTACATCTCCGCGGAACTTCCGGGCATCCCGAAAGAGCACATCAAGGTCAACATCAGCGATGACGGGGTGCTGACCATCAGCGGCGAGAAAAAGCATGAAGAGAAGACCGAGGACAAGAACTTCTACCGCATCGAACGCCGCTACGGGATGTTCACGCGATCGTTCACGCTGCCGGAAAACGTCAAGCGCGATGGGATCAGCGCTCGGTACGAAAACGGCGTACTGCACCTTGTGCTGCCGAAGCAACAGCCAGCACAACCGAAGGTGACCGAAGTGCCGATCTCGTAAGCAGCGAGGCGGCACCGGGGACTCCGGGACAACACGGGCGCTCTGTTGCGAGAGCGCCCGGTTGTTTTATGGCACGATTCGGTAAATCATCCGTGGGAAGGGAATGACCTCGCGGATGTGCTCGGCGCCGGTGATCCATTTGACGGTGCGTTCGAGTCCGAGTCCAAAGCCGCTATGGGGCACGCTCCCGTACTTGCGCAGATCGAGATACCACTGGAATGCGTCGAGTGGGAGTTGTTCTGCGCGAATACGTTCGAGCAGCCGGTCGTAGTCGTCCTCGCGCTGGGAACCACCGATGATTTCGCCCCCACCGTCCGGCGCGAGCATATCCATTGCTAAGACCACCCGCGGATCGCTGGGATCCCGCTTCATGTAGAACGCTTTGACTTCGGCTGGATAGCGATGAATAATGCAGGGCTTATCGAACTGCTCCATGATCGCTTCTTCCTGGGGTGCGCCGAAGTCTTCGCCCCAGGGGAAATCGTACTGCGACTCGCTCCCATCGGGATTTTTCTTGATGAGCTTGACACCGCGCTTCTGCAAGTACTCAACAGCCTCGGTGTAGCTGAGGCGATAGAAGGGGCGGCGCACCTTCTCGAGTTTGCTCGTATCGCGCCCCAAGACTGCAAGCTCCCGCTGACACTGCCGGAGCACGGTCTGCACGATGTGCTCGACGAGGTCCTCGGCTAGATCCATCGTATCGTCCAGATCGAAGAACGCCATCTCTGGTTCGACCATCCAGAACTCAGTCAAGTGGCGGCGTGTCTTCGATCGCTCGGCGCGGAACGTCGGACCGAACGTGTAGACACGTCCGAGGGCCATCGCACTGGCTTCGGCGTAGAGCTGGCCCGATTGCGACAGGTACGCTTTCCCGAGGTCGAAGTATTCGGTTTCGAAGAGCGTACTGGTGCCTTCGCAGGCGTTCGGCGTCAGGATGGGGGAATCGGCGAGCACAAAGCCGTGTGCATCGAAAAACTCGCGGATGGCACGCACCACTGCCGCTCGGACTCGCAGGATCGCCCATTGCCGTTGCGATCGGAGCCACAGGTGCCGGTGCTCCATCAAAAACTCGATGCCATGCTCTTTCGGTGTGATGGGGTATTGCTCCGGCGGGATGTGGTAGATCCACAAGTCTGCAATATCCACCTCGACGCCACCGGGGGCACGCGCATCCTCGCGGACGGTACCGCGGATGCCGAACGACGCCTCTTGGACGAGTGTTTTCGCACGCTCGAAGATTTCCTCGGCTACGTTCGGTTTGAAGAGGACGCACTGCACCACCCCCGTTCCATCACGGAGCTTGATGAACTGCAGCTTGCCTTTTTCAGTGCGGTCATATACCCAGCCGCGGAGCGTAACTTCCTTGCCGATGTAACTTCGGAGCTGCTCGACGTAGATGTACGTCTTGTACCGTGATTCCATTACCGATGCCCAGTGGGACGATGTGGAGCGCGAAAATAACCAGCCTGCCCGCTCACGTTCGGGGAACGAGATCAAGCGAGAACGTCCCCGTCCACAGGCACGTGCACGAACGATATTTTTGCTGCAGCACGACAACTAGCAACTGGTAATGTTTATGCGTGGTCTTGCGACGATCCTGCTCTTGGTGATTTCGAATACGTTCATGACATTCGCTTGGTATGGGCACCTCCGCTACAGTGGCCAGCTCGGCATCGAGCGATTCGGCGTCACAGGTGTGATCGTCATCAGTTGGCTGATTGCGCTGTTTGAATACCTGTTCATGATACCAGCCAATCGTATCGGATTCGTCGGCACGGGCGGACCGTTCACGCTCTTCCAGCTCAAGATCATCCAAGAGGCGATCAACCTTGTGGTGTTTACGATCATCGCTGTCGCGGTTTTCAAAAACCAGCATCTGGCCTGGAACCATGCTGTGGGGTTCTTCTTGCTTTTTGCTGCTGTGTACTTTTTCTTCCGCTCGTAACGATGGAGATTTCCGACGACACATTGGCAGTGGTTGCGTACCTCCAGAACTACAGCGGCAACAATCTCCGCAAGCCGGACGATCTCGCCGTTGTGCTCGAGTTGTGCGCACTCCAAGCAGATGCTGCGCTGGCACAGCGGATCATTACCAGTGGTGCTGCGCTCTGGCGTGTGTACCGCGCCCTCCGTCGCATGCGGCGGGGCGATGAAGGCTACCGCCAACTCGAGGATGAGTTCACCGCGCAAGTCAACGAGTTCCGGCTCGGCATTGCTACTGCGCTCGACGCGACCGACGAGGAACCGCTCTTGGAGCGATTTCAAGCAGTGTACATGGAACTGACCACTGGTGCGCTCCGAAACGTCGTTGACTTCGCGCACGACTTTGCATACCTCAAACAGCTCCAGAACGACCACCGCTGGGGCAGTTCAGCTTCACCATCGCCAGAGGAACAATGACCAAAGGAATCGTGCTCGCTGGTGGCAGTGGCACTCGGCTCTACCCGATGACCGCTGTCCAGAGCAAGCAGTTGCAGCCGGTCTATGACAAGCCGATGATTTACTATCCGCTCGGGACGCTCATGCTCGCGGGGATTCGCCAGATCCTCATCATTTCGACGCCGCACGATACACCAGCTCTGGAGCGACTCTTGGGCGACGGCAGCCAGTGGGGCATTCACCTCCACTACGCCGTCCAGCCGCAGCCACGCGGGATCGCCGAAGCATTCACCATCGGTGCGGACTTCATCGGGAGCGACCAGGTGTGCTTGATTTTGGGAGATAACCTCTTCTACGGCAAGCTCGACTTCCTCCGCCGCGCCCTTACGACGAACGACGGCGCAACGATTTTCGCCTATCACGTCCAGGACCCAGAGCGGTATGGCGTCGTCGAGTTCGCTCCCGATGGGCAAGTGCTCAGCATCGAGGAAAAGCCGCGCTCGCCGCGCTCGTCCTACGCAATCCCGGGTCTGTATGTGTTCACACCTGACGTCGTCGAGCTTGCGGAAACGCTTCGTCCCAGTGCACGCGGAGAACTGGAGATCACCGATTTGCAGCGGCTCTACTTAGAGCGCGGACGTCTCCGGGCAGAGTTGATCGGGCGTGGCGTTGCGTGGCTCGATACCGGAACCCCCGAAGCGTTGCTCGAAGCGAGTCAGTTCATCCACGCTATCGAAAAACGGCAGGGCTTGAAGATTGCGTGCTTGGAGGAAATCGCGCTTTACGAAGGTTTCATCACGCGCCAGCAGCTGCTTCGGCACATCCAGCAGCTGCCGAAGTGTTCGTACCGCGACTACTGCCTCCGCATTGCGGAGGAAGCGGCGATCCCCGTGGGCTAATCCTTGTAGGGGTCGAAGTCGTGCTCCCCTGCCATTGCGACGCCGAGGGGGTAGAGTGTCCAGAGGATGCGGATCGTTCCCTCGTGTCGCGCAAGTACCTCGCGGAGCGGTTTATAGCACTGGGGCGCTTCATCGGCACCACCACCGCGAAGCTCGATGCCGCGGGCGCGAAGCTGCGCTTTAACCTGCTCGAAGTTGACAAGGCCTGGTGATACCTGCACCCACCGACCGCGACGCCAGCGACGTTTCCCTGCTGCTTGCGTGCGGCTCATCGTGCGCCCTGCGCCGTGCACGGTCGTATAGAGTGCGCGGCGTGCCAGCTCGCTGTCAATGCCCTCGACGATGACCGCAATGTCTCCCATCGTTGAGCCGATGAACGACGCTTGCCCGGGGAATGCCGGCGTGCAGCCCTTCCGCACTACCCACCACTGGTGCCCGAAGTGCTCCTCGCGCCAGAGGAAGTTGTGGTGATTGTGCACTGAGTACGTCGCACGTGCGCCGAGAATTTCGAGAACCTTATCCACAACAATGTCGCGCCCAGCGTAGGCGTACGCGCCGGCGAGTTCGATTGCAGCAAGGTAGTCCTGGCCGAGTTCCGATCGGGCATCGAAAAGGATTGGCGGTGCATCCATCGAACCTTCCGGGACGTGGTCATCGAACGATCGTCCCTGCGAGAGCGCAATGAAGCCCATCGTCGTGCGATGCCCGAATCCGCGCGAACCGAAGTGCACCGCCACCCAGAGCCAGCCGTCGTCGTCGCGGTAAAGGTCCACGTAGTGGTTGCCGCCACCGACTGTGCCGAGCTGCTCTGCAGCTAAGGTAAAGAGCGTTCGCTGAGGCTTGAATTCGGCGTGGGCGATGCGCTCGAGCACGGGGTGATCAACCGGCTCCTTGCTTTTGCGCCCGACCCCGAACGAGATGCGACGGACGATCTCGTCCATCACGCGGGCAATGTCAACATCGGCGGCGCGAATATTGGTGCGCACCGCCTTGTTGCCGCAGGCGATGTCGAACCCGACGCCAGAGAGGGAAATTTTATCGCGGTAAGCGACTGCCCCGCCAATCGGATGGCGGTACCCGTGGTGCGCATCGGCATTGAGGACGCCAATGTCGCCGTCGCCGACGCAGCGCTCGAGCTGCTCGATAGCTGCGCGATCAATAATGTCACGACCGAAAACCGTGATTCGATCGGTTGTTCCCATACCTTGCACGCACGAATTCCCACTGCGGGATAAGACGAACATGTGCCGCAGCTAATGACACAAGCTGAGCAACTACGGGCTTTAGAATGACGCTGCACTTCCCAGCCGAGCCTGCTCGAGAGCCGTGCCGAGCGCAGCCAATGCTTCCTGCTCCATCGTGCGGAGGTATGCGGGGCACTGCTGGGGCACTGGGATGCTCTCTGCCGCTTCTGCGACTGCACGGTATGCGGTGCGGAAACTTTCGCCGTAGGTACGCATGCGTTCGTGGACGCGCTCAACACTCCAGATTTGTTGGTACTCTGCACGCTCGATTATCCCTTCGACAGGGGCAAGTTCCGGCAAGACATGGTGCAGGATGGCAACGCATTCATCGAACTCATCCCATACGGGAATCAGCAATTCTTTGAGCAGCTGATAGTCCCGATGGTAGCCCGAAGGGAGATTTGTCGTCACCATGGCAATTGTGGTCGGAGCTGCCTGGACTCGATTCAGTCGCGCACGGAGCAGTTCGAAGACGTCCGGATTTTGCTTGTGCGGCATGATGCTCGATCCCGTCGTGAGTGCAGGCGGAAGCCGGAGAAATTGATAGCCCGGCGAAAGGAACAGCACCACATCCATTGCGAGGCGTCCGAGCGTAGCCGAATATGCTGCCAGTGCCGTTGCACAAGCACGCTCGATTTTCCCGCGGAGAAGCTGCGCTGCTGCCGGGCTGGCAACCATCGAGCGGAAGCCGAGCAGCGCAGTCGTCATGCGGCGATCGATCGGGAAACTGCTCCCATAGCCAGCGGCGGTGCCGAGCGGATTTTTCGCTGCAATCTCTCGAGCAGCTTTGGCAAATGCTTCGTCGTCCAAGAGTGATTCCGCATACGAGCTCATCCAGAGCGCAAACGTCGTCGGCATTGCTGCTTGCATGTGTGTCAGGCCTGGCATCAGGATTTCGCGATGGCGCTCTGCCCACGCAAGCATAGCACCGATGAGCGTATGGATGTGCGCTCCAGTTTGCTGCAGGCGATCGCGTGCGTAGAGCGCAATCGCAGTAAGCACTTGATCGTTGCGCGACCGTGCGGTGTGGATTTTTTCCCCGATCGGTCCGAGCCGCTGCACCAGCGCGAGCTCCAGTTGCGAGTGGATGTCCTCGACGCCATCCTCGATGCGAAAGGTGCCGCGTTCGATTTCACCTGCGATTGCCTCGAGTGCGCCGATGAGCTGCGATGCTTCCTCAGTTGAAATGATGCCTGTAGTGCCGAGCATGTGGGCGTGCGCCAGCGATGCGGCAACGTCGTACCGAGCCAAGCGGAGATCAAGCTCCGGATCGCGACCGATCGTAAACTGTTCGACCACTTCATCGAGCTGCGTGGTGCTTTTTTGCCAGAGCTTCATCATTCCTCCAGGAGTGAGTGGTTCGAAAGGTATTCTGCGAGCGTGAGAAGGAAGGCGCGGTAGTGAGCGATGCCTTCGGCAAGCTCGCCGAGTTCGATGTACTCATCGGCAGTGTGCGAGCGCTGCGAGTCGCCTGGGCCCATCTTGATGCTCGGTACTGGCAGCAGCGCCTGATCCGAGAGCGTCGGTGACCCGTAGCACGGAATGCCCAGACGCTCGGCAACATGGAGGAATGCATGCCCAGCAGGCAGGCGCGACGGACGCAAACGCAGCGATACTTGCTCGATGCATGAGCGAAGGTTCGCTGCCAGAACCCCGAGCAGCTCTTCGTGAGTGTAGGCGTCGGTAGTGCGCAGATCCACGGTGAACGTGCACCGATCAGGAATGACGTTGTGCTGCGAACCTGCCGAGATCATCGTGACCGTTGCGCGAACGCGACCGAGCAGATCGCTTGTGCGCTCGAACGGCTGCGCATGGAGCCAGGCGATGTCGTCGAGTGCAATGTCAATGGCGTTGACGCCGCTGCCGTGGGCAGCATGGCCTGCAACGCCTTCAGCGACGCAGCGAAGGACCATCAGACCGCGTTCTGCGATTGCCATCCGAAGCGACGTTGGCTCGCCGACGATTGCGGCATCTAGCCGGGGAAGTTGTTCGAGAATGGAGCTGATTCCACCTGCCCCGCTGATTTCCTCCTCAGCAGTTGCAGCAAAGACGAGGTTGTACGGCAACGGCAGTGCCCACAGCTCCGCAAACACGACCGCGAGCGCAACCAAGCTTGCTCCGGCGTCGTTGCTGCCTAAGCCGTAGAGTCTGCCGTCTTCGATGGTCGCTGAAAGTGGATTGCGCGTCCATCCTGCTACCGGGCGAACGGTATCGAGGTGTGAGTTGAGCAGAATCGTCGGCTTCGATTGGTCCAACGATGCCGAGCATGCCCAAACGTTATTGCCGCTCCGCTGCCAGGGGATGTTACGCTCGGCAAGAAAACGCTCGATAATCCCGGCGGCTTGGCTTTCTTCCCTGCTCGGTGAGAAGGTCGCAACGAGCCGGGCGAGCAGTTCAACGGCAGCAGTCATTACTCGGCCCTCCGTGAGGGAAGAATGCGGGTGCCGCGCACATGCGGTAAGAGGTCGGCTGCGATGATCGCAACCTCGGCTATGCCACAGTCTGCTGCAGCGAAAGCGGCTTCGAGTTTGGGAAGCATCCCATCGCGGACGATACCACGCTCCGTCAGCATTGCAAGCTGCTGGCGGTCGAGCGTTGGGATGATTTCACCACATGCGTCGCGAACGCCACCGCTTGGTGTGCAAAACCATAGTCGAACGTCCCATTCTGCGGCAGCAAACAGCGCAGCAATGCTCGCTGCGACTGTGTCGGCATTGGTATTGAGGAGCTGGCCAGATCCATCGTGGGTGATCGGCGCGACGACGGGGACAAATCCTGCGTCGAGCAATGCCCTCAGCGGAGCGATGTCTGCGCAAATGGGATCGCCGACGTAGCCGAACTCAACCGTCCCACGGCGCTTGGCGGCGCATATGATGTTGCCATCGCATGCAGCGATTCCCACAGCGCGCACCCCTTCAGCCAAGAGTGCGGCAACAAGGCGCTTGTTGAGCAGACCGGCGGTGGTCATCACCAGGACATCGAGCATGGCAGCGTCTGTGATGCGGCGGCCGTTGTGAAAGCGCGCTTCAATTCCGAGCTGCTGGGCAAGCGCCGTGGATTGTTTGCCGCCGCCGTGGACGATTAAAAGCGGCTGTGGAAGTTGCGCCAGTTGGCTGGCAAGGGGCGCAAGGTCGCTGCTGCGGTCACTGCTGAGGAGTTCGCCGCCGAGCTTGAGGATGTGCAGCGTCGTCATAGCGTCTCCAGCATTGTTCGGAGCACAGCGTGCGCTGCGGGTATGCGGTTAGCTGCTTGCTCGATGACAAGCGAGCGCGGTGAATCGAGCACTGCGTCGCTTGCGATCATATTCCGCCGAATCGGAAGGCAGTGGAGGAAGTAGCCATCGCTGGTGCGCGCCATCTTCTCCGGTGTGATTTGCCACTGCCGATCTTGCGACAAAACTTTGCCGTAGTCACGGTAGCTCGACCAGTTTTTTGCATAGACGAACTCAGCGCCGTCGAGCGCTTCGTCTTGGTCGTAGGTGATCGTTGCACCCTCGGTGAACTGCGGATCGAGCTCATATCCGGGAGGATGCGCAATGATAAGCTCGTAGTCCATCGCACGTGCCCACTCTGCAAACGAATTTGGGACAGCCTGCGGCAAGGCTTTGGGGTGCGGTGCCCATGTGAGCACCACGCGAGGTCGGCTGCGACGCTTGAACTGCTCGATCGTCAGAACATCTGCCAGCGATTGGAGCGGATGCCGTGTTGCTGATTCGAGGCTGACAATCGGAACACCTGCGCACGCACGGAAGCGTTCGAGGATCGTTTCGGCGTAATCTTCCTCGCGGTTCTGAAGCCGAGCGAACGAGCGCACACCCAGCACATCCACGTACCGACCGAGCACTGCTGCTGCTTCGCGGATATGCTCGGCTGCTGGGCCATCCATCACCACACCGTCGCGCGTTTCGAGTTGCCAGGTTTCATCGCCAACGGTCATACTGATGACATCCATTCCTAACAGCGTTGCTGCGCGGTGCGTGCTCACGCGTGTTCGGAGGCTTGGGTTGAAAAACACCATCCCGAGCGTACGTCCGCGCCCGAGCGAAGACCAGGCATGGGGCGAACGTTTGCACTCGATTGCGCGTTCGATGAGCGCGCCGAGGTTCGATACATCAGCGAGTTTCGTGAAGTGTTGCATCGTCTGCTGTTTCATCGTTACCAACCGATACTCCGAAGTGGAAGCCCTGCCGTTTCGTCCAGCCCAAGCGCAAGGTTCATGTTCTGCACTGCTTGTGCTGCTGCACCTTTGAGCATGTTGTCGAGTGCACAGATGATCACCGCAGTTTGCTGGCGAACGGCGCAGTGCACGACCGCACGCGCTGTTCCGACAACACGCTTGAGGTCCGGGGGGTCGCTTGTGCATTGGACGAGAGGCTCGGTGGCGTAGTACTCGCGGTAGAGTTGGGCGAGCGTCTCCTCCGATAGTGGAGCGGGGACAAACATTGTCGTCACGATCCCGCGTGTAAAGGGGCCACGCTGCGGGACAAAGTGCAGCGGCGGCTCCAGACCGAGCGCAGTGCAGACTTCCTCCGCATGCCGATGGCTCAAGATGCTGTAGGGTTCGACGTTCGCAAAGCGCCAGGAAAAATGCACCGTCGGACTGAGCGATGCGCCTGCACCTGTCGAGCCGGTGATCCCGCTGGCGTAGATCGCTGGTAGCGTGATTCCGCTGTACCGCAACGGCAGAAGCGATAGCGACAGCGCCGTTGCGAAGCAGCCGGGATTGGCAATCCGACGTGCCGTGCGGATACGATCGCGGTTGAGTTCGGGCAAGCCGTAGACGAACGCTGGATCGGAGCGATGGTCGCTGCTTAAGTCCACGATGATGCTACGCTCGAGCTGGGGATGCTCTGCCAGGAAAGCTCGTGCAGCACCATGCGGCACAGCCAGGAACACGACATCTGCATCATCGGTGGGCTGAGCCTGGAGTGGTGTGTCTACGATTCCGTCGAGGTCTGGCGCAAGAGCGCTCATCGGTTTCCCCGC
>RFIK01000204.1 GCA_003695605.1 Chlorobiota bacterium | reverse complement strand
GGTGAAATTTGCAATTCTCACCGGCGGAGGTGATAGTTCAGGGATGAACGCGTTTATCCGGAGTGTGGTCCGCTGCGCACTCAATCTCCGACCGGATACTTCGGTGTGGGGTGTCATTGATGGTTGGAAAGGTCTAATCACCAACGAGTACCGTCGTCTTGGCAAACTGGACGTTGCGGGGATAGCCTTCCAGGGCGGTACAATTCTGGGTACCGTGCGCGTGCCAGAGTTGGCCGAAGACGCTGCGTTGCAAAGCCAGGTCGCCCGCAATCTCGATGAAAATTACTTCGATTACCTTTTCGTTTGTGGCGGCAACGGGAGTTTGAAAGCATGCGCAACGCTCGATCGCATCATCAAAACGGAAGGATTGCGCACGCGCATTCTTGCCTGTCCAGGTTCGATTGACAACGATGTTGCCAATAACTTCGGCACCTCGATCGGCTTCTACAGCGCGCTCGACCGAAGCCTGGAGATGCTCGAATGGATTCGCAATACTGCCAGTTCACATCGCCGGGTGTACCTCATCGGCTCGATGGGGCGAGACTCCGCCTATCTGGCATTCTACGCCGGTATTGCGACAGGAGCTGAGTACATCATCCGTCCCCGTGAGAACGTCAACTACGAGAAGCTGGCAACGATGATCGAAGAGCGAGACCGCGACACCCGCATCGTCGTTGCCGAAGGGTACGATAAGTCGCTTGAGGAAATCCGCCAGATTCTGGAGGAGATTTTCCGGCGGCGCAATATCAAGCGAGAAATACGCACCGTGGATATGGGCTACTTCCAGCGGGGTGGACAGGCGGCAGTGACAGACATCCTCCGTGCCAGTTGGCTGGGCTACAGGATGGTCACCGATGCCCTTGCAGGAAAAGACAGCGGCTTCTACACCGCGTTCTATACTGGCCACTACCAGGATCCCTTACCACTCGACGTTGCCGCAGACGATAGCCGCTCGAACCATCTCGACATTCCACAAGACATCATCACGATGACGCTGGCGTTACGCTAAGCTGCAACCATCTCCTCGCTGATGATCCGGAAATGGAAGACGACTTTTACGAAAAAGTTTGGGAACTTGTCCGCCGCATTCCACAGGGTCGAGTCACAACGTACGGCGATATAGCCGCAGCCCTCGGCGCACGGTCAGCTGCGCGCGTGGTGGGGTGGGCGCTCAATGCTGCCGCTCGGCGTTCGGATATTCCAGCCCATCGGGTCGTCAATCGGCTCGGTGAGCTGACCGGGCGCATGCACTTTGCAACGCCAACGCTCATGCGCGAGCTCCTCGAAGCTGAAGGTGTCCGTTTCGATGGCGACCGCGTTTGTCTCGAGCTGCATCGGTGGGTGCCGTCTAATCAACAAATGGACCGATGAAGCGAACGCTCTCATGCTGGCGTTTCCCTTGGAGCACAATCGCACTTGCCTGCGCTGACGCGGCAAGCTCCATCTGGCCGTGCTCGATCAGTGCAAGGTGGCCAGCGTCAGCGGAAGCACCGTTGATCTCAAGCGTGCCCTCGAGGACGTATGCAATCCCAACCCAATCTTCCGGTAGAGCAACGCTCCACATCCCTGCCCGGTCGAACCGTACACTATCGTAGATGACGTCGGTGCTCGGTACGATCGGGCCAGACGGCGAAGCAAGACGGCACACCGTCCCACCCTCGAAGGTCCGCACGGGCATTTGCTGGAGTGCGACCAGTTCCAGCGATGGGGCAACGGTCTTGAGTGCACGCGGAAGGTTGATCCAGAGCTGAATTCCATGTGCCGATCCAATCGGCATTTCCGAATGGATGACTCCACTGCCAGTGACAAAGTGCATTGCTTGTCCTGCGAGTGCTCGGACATGGTTGCCAAGCGAATCGCGGTGTTCGAAACCTCCATCGAGAATGTAGGTGATGATTTCAAAGCCGCGGTGAGGATGATCGGGGAATCCAGCGTGCATGGCAACGAAAAACTCGTCGAAGAGCAAAAATGGATCGGTTGCCGGCCACCGGAGCTCTGGCGACGGGAATGGCCGCCGTACCTGAGCGCCCGCTCCCTCGCTCAGGATCGGTGCGGTGATAATCATCGCGTGTGCTCCGGATTGAAACATCGTCCATGCAATGGAGTGGGAACGCATTGCGTAATTATTTCACAATCTCCGACCGTATTTTTGCAGTCTTGACAAGCAAAAAGTATCGCAAAACGTACAATGGCAACGATGACAGCAGTAGCAGAGCCAACCGTCGGCATTGACATTGCCAAACTACGGAACATCGGCATCTCTGCCCACATTGACTCCGGCAAAACAACGCTCAGTGAGCGGATTCTCTACTACACAGGACGGATCCATCGCATCATCGAGGTACGCTCCAAAGATGGTGCAGGTCCGACGATGGACTCCATGGATCTGGAACGGGAAAAGGGTATCACTATCCAATCGGCAGCAACGTACTGCCAGTGGAAAGGATACCACATCAACCTGATTGACACGCCGGGGCACGTAGACTTCACCGTGGAGGTCGAGCGCGCGCTCCGTGTGCTCGATGGGGCGATCCTTGTGCTCTGCGGTGTCGCAGGTGTGCAGAGCCAGTCGATCACCGTTGACCGCCAAATGCGGCGCTACAACGTTCCGCGCATCGCGTTCATCAACAAACTCGACCGCGCCGGCGCGAACGCATATCGTGTTGTGCAGCAGTTGCGGGAAAAGCTCCACCACGATCCGGTGATGATCAACATCCCCATCGGGCACGAAGATCATTTCGCCGGTGTCGTGGATTTGCTCCACATGAAGGCGCTCTACTTCGATGGGGACAACGGCGAGTTCGTCCGCGAAGAAGAAATTCCCGCGCACATGCTCGATGTGGCCCACGAGTACCGCACGAAGCTCATCGAGAAAGCTGCCGACTATGACGACACAATCGCCGAGAAGTACTTGATGGAGGAGGAGATCTCCACTGAGGAACTCATCGCCGCAATTCGGAAGGCAACTATCGCACTGAAGGTTACACCGGTCTTCGTGGGCACAGCAAAGCAGAACAAGGGTGTGCAACCGTTGCTCGACGGTGTGTGCATGTTCTTACCCAATCCATTCGAAGTCGAAAACTACGCGCTCGACCGCGATCGGGATGAAGAGCGGGTACCGCTCGTTCCTGACCCAGAACGGCCGCTGGTCGCGCTCGCTTTCAAGCTCGAGGACGGGCGCTACGGACAGCTCACCTACATGCGGCTCTACCAAGGGCGTGTTCGCAAGGGGGATGTCATTGTCAACAATGCCACTGGCAAAAAAGTGAAAGTGCCGCGACTGGTGCGGATGCACGCCAGCGAAATGCATGACATCGAAGAAGCGGTCGCCGGCGATATCGTCGCAATGTTCGGGGTGGAGTGCTCCACTGGGGATACCTTCACCGATGGGAGTGTCAACTACACGATGACCTCGATGTACGTCCCCGAGCCAGTCATCGAGCTGGCAGTTGCCCCCAAAGACAAAACGAGCTTGGCAAACTTTTCGAAAGCGCTCAATCGGTTCACGAAAGAAGACCCAACGTTCCGCGTCTACCGCGACGAAGAAACGGGCGAGACGATCATCCGCGGAATGGGCGAGCTGCACTTAGAAATCTACATCGAGCGTATCAAGCGCGAATACAACTGTGAGGTCGTCGTCGGGCGTCCCAAAGTTGCCTTCCGCGAAACGATCACCAAGCGTGCAGAGTTCAACTACACCCACAAAAAGCAAACCGGTGGTGCTGGGCAATTTGCCCGTGTTGCAGGATACATCGAGCCGCTCGAGCCGGAGAACCCGAACAACTACGAATTCGTTGATGCGATCGTCGGCGGCGTCATCGCTCGGGAGTTTATCCCTGCCTGCGACGAAGGCTTCCAGGAGCAGCTCAAAGAAGGGATGCTCATCGGCCAGCCGGTGCAGCGAGTCCGTGTCGTGCTCAACGACGGGTCAACGCATCCCGTGGACTCCTCGGAAATGGCGTTCAAGACTGCTGCAAAAGCTGCGATCCGCGAATGCTACATGCGCGCCAACCCCGTTGTGCTCGAGCCGATTATGAAGCTCGAAGTCTCCGCACCGGAGGAGTTTCAAGGCGTCGTCATTGGACAGATCAACCAGCGGCGAGGCGTCATCATCGGCACCGAAAGCGAAGCAGGCTACGTCGTCATCACTGCTGAAGTGCCGCTCCAGGAAATGTTCGGTTACTCAACTGACCTTCGTTCGGTCACTCAAGGCAAAGGCGAATTCACAATGGAGTTCCTCAAGTACGCACAGGTGCCGCGCGCTGTGCAAGAAGAGATGGTGCGCGAGTACCAGAAAAAGCGTGCTGAAGGAAACAAGTAGCACGTAGTGCCGTGGAGCGTGATGTAATTTTGCCCTTGCTCTTGTATCGGTAGCCTCAGCGGTGCACGTGCCGGTGAGCCAAACGCTGCAGTGTCCGATCACGACAGTATCGTTGTTCACAATCTTCATCGAAGCATGAATTACACGGGCCCAAAAGTCAAGCTTTCGCGTAAGCTCGGCTTTGCGATGACTCCGAAAGCGCGCAAGTACATGGACCGCAAGCCGTATCCACCAGGCCAGCACGGCGCAGTGAAACGGCGAGCGAAGCTGAGCGACTACGGACGCCAGCTTCTGGAAAAGCAACGTCTGCGCTTGCAGTACAACGTCCACGAGCGGCAGATGCAGAACTACTACCGCGAGGCCTCGCGGATGGCAGGCAATACAGGCGACAATCTCGTGGCACTGCTTGAATCGCGGCTCGACGCGCTCGTCTATCGTGCGGGCTTTGCACCCTCGATCTACGCTGCACGCCAGTACGTCCGCCATGGCCATATCGAAGTCAACGGACAGAAGGTGGATATTCCATCGTATCGCATCAGGCCGAACGACGTCATCCAAGTTCGGGAACATAGCCGCAAGCTCGAATGCTTCCAGAATGCAGTCCGCACCGCACAGCCAGTGCCGTACTTGGAAGT
>RFIK01000203.1 GCA_003695605.1 Chlorobiota bacterium | reverse complement strand
GAAAAGCAGTGCGGCGCGTGAGCGTCTCTCCCACCTCGGCACGAGATGAGTGTTGCACCGGCATCCACCTATCCCTCCGCCGAAGAGCACATCACTGGAGGTAGCAACTGCATTGCGCGGTGTGCGACGGTTCACTGCGAGTGCTACCGACCTCCGCTAATCGAGATACGCAGCTCAACCCCCACCTCAGTAACGCTGAAACCAGGGTTCGATGCGCCAGTGGTGAACTCTCCGTTGTAGCGGAAGAACGCCGTCGCAGTCACCAAACGGCTCAACGTGTAGCGCGCTCGCGGCTCGATGAGAATCGAACGTCGTCCGTCAACCTCGGTTCCGTTAGTGCTTTGCTGCGCTTGGCCGGGGCGCTCACCAAGGAGGAACGTTCGCCTGCTGGAGGCGCGGTACGACGTGATGAGCGAGAACTCGACATCGTTTTTCAGGTCAATTCCCAGCAAAGGAAAACTGAAACCGCGGAGCGCGTAGTTGGCATTGAGTGCCAACTCATTTTGCACCTCTTCGGTCAATGTCCGCGCTGCAACGGCAACGCTGTAGTTCGTTCGTGAGTTGTAGCGGAGATTTGCCGTCAGCAGCCCGTTGAGCTTCTTTTCGTCGAAGGAGAAAATCGCCCCGACGAGCGGCTGGAACTGCATCTGCACTGTCTGCGCATTGACCACGCGGCCGTTGTCGGTTGTGTAGGCACTTTCGGTGTAGAGCGTTTGGTAGGCGTGCTCGAGCGTGATACGCTGCGCAAACTGCTGGAGGATCCAGAACTTTTCGATCCCTTCCCACCGGAGCGACCAGTTGACTTGCGGCAAGTATCGCTGCAACACCCCCGGCAAGAACTCGAACGCCTGCAAGCCACTGATGAAGGCATTGGTCATCGCGTTCTGCAGTGCGATCTGCTCATCGATCGAGAGCGAATCCTCGCTTCGATTGCCGATGATCTGCGTGCGGAGCTGGCGGTAGCGCTCGACGACAGTCTCCGGGCGATTGTTGAACGCGGCAAACAACAGCCAGTATGGCGCCGACAGGAACGTTCGCTGGTATTGTTCGCTGAGCGTGACGTTGGTGAACGTCATCACCCCTTGCGCATCGGTTGTTGTCAGTTGGTTGCGGTTGATGCCGTACTGCGTTCTCCAATTCAGCTCCAGTGTGGCTCCTTTCCACAAGGGGCGTGTTGTGCGGATTTCCAGCCCTGTTTGCTGCGAAATGTTGTCCTGAAACTGTGCGTTCGGTGGTCGGATGCCGATGTCTTCCCAGAACTGGACGAAGGGAAAGCGTGGGAGAAAGCGCATTCCGACACCTGCATGCGGATAGCGAACAAGCCCAAGCTGGTATGCCGCCGATGGCCCGAGCAATGGCTCACTTGAGCGACCAGTCACGAAGCGTCCCCAGAGATTTGTCACACCCGTTCCGCCGAATGCACCCGGCGTATTGGCGGTGTTGTTCTGCGTAAAGCTCAGCGTGATTTGTTGGTAGTCGAAGAGAATCGAGCGGAGAACGTCGAGTACATCACTGACAACGGACGTTGATTTCGCAGTGGTGTCGGGCTGCCCGGGGCGGCGTGGCTGCTGCGTGATGCCGAACCACGCATTGCTCATCGCCTGCAAGCGAAGATTCGCGTTCCAGCGGATGGTATTGTTGTAACTGACCTGCTTGACAGCATCCCGCAACCGCGGATCGGGCTGGAGAGGGTCGTTCCACATGTACGTTGTCGAGAACGAACCCGAGATGTCCAGAAAGCGATTGAGATTGCCCACATTCGGCAGGAGCGGACGGAAGTTGAGGGTTGTCGTCTGTTGGACGGAGATCGGCGTTCCGAGATTGATAAGCCGACCGTCATTGAAGAATATCGTCCGTGCCAGCTCAGAGCCGGTACGCTGGCGTCCGTTGGGGTCGAGTTCGAGTGGGACGAGCGTATTGGTCTGCGACAGCTGGTAATCGAGCATCGGTGAAAGGAGACCGCCTTCGGTGAATTTCCACTGGAGCGCGGCAGAATTGGTTGCTGTGAAGCCGCGCTCGACCGGGGAGGGAAATGGCAAAAACCAGGATTGCTCGGTTCGGCGGTAACGCGATAGGCGCGTTGAAAGCGAGATGTTCTGCGGCAGCAAATTGATTTTCCAGCCGCTGTACGTTTCCAGCAGCGGGATGCCCTGCATCCATCCACCGAGCGAGAGCTGCGCAAGCGTTGCAGGTAACGGGAGCGAGTACTGCGCCGTAAAATCCCACTGCCACCGGAAGCGCTCAGCATAGACTGGCGATTGCTCCAACTCTTGCGTGTATGCGTAGCCGAGGACAAGTCGGTTGAGTGTTTCGCGAATTAGCCAGAGCGAGCTCGGTATCCCAAACCGGAATCCGAGGATGCTCCACTGGGTCTGCGCGATATGGGTACGTGCACGGCGGCGAACGTAGTCGGCACGGTCGAGTGCTTCCTGCTGCGTTCCACCGGCAGCTCGGACGCTGTTGTACGCCATCGTTGCAGCTTCCTCGATGTTGACGTCGCTCTGGGCGGCGAAAATGGGAATGCGATCCCGCACCGTCCGGGTGAATGCGATCGGGATGCGCGCATCTTTCCACTCTTTGGGCAGGAAGCGTTCCGCGCCGATTTGGAGAGCGAACGTAAAGTCCTGCGCCTGCTCGCGCGTTCCGAAGCGCTCTTCCAGGCGGTGGAAGAAGGGGTTGGTCCGGGTGTAGGCAGTGCGGATCGTTCCCAGATCGGCCAGTTTGACGTCGAGATTTGCTGTGGCGGCCCAGTCGTTCCGGGCATCCGGCTCGACAAGTCGGAGTTCATCGGCCCAAATCGTTGTGCTGAGCGCTTGAGGGCAGCGTTCCCGTGGATTTGCGATGCCAATCGAAATGAACATCACACGTGTCAGGAGTGGGTTACCTTGGATGGCAAAGCGCGCCAGTGGATCGCCGGGAACGGGGTATATCTGGCGCTGCCACTGGAACGCACTATCGCGCTGCGCCTTGATCGCAGCGAGCGTTTGCAGCGGGATTGACACGTTTCGCCACTGCCGAACGATCGGTGCACGGTATTCGTAGTAGTTTGCCGAATCAATACCGAAGCGAATGAAGTACTGCGGCGCTGCTGTATCTCCAGGCGTCAAAAAGAGCGAATCTGGCGCGACGTAGTCCTGCCCTCCCACACCCTTGATGAAGACCTTCAGCGTGCGGTAGTAGAAAAAGTCCTGCGGTCGGAAGAAAAAGCGCGTTGCCTTTCGCTCGTCGCCGCACTGGAGATTGCTCACCGAAATTGCCAGCGATTGTTCGTTGAGCAGAATGTCGTTCTGAAAGTCGGGATTGGCAAGGTTGCGCGGTGGCTGAACACCTGGCGGGAGCGTGTAGTAGTCCGGCGGCCCGGAATTTTCCTCGCGGTTGACAAACGAAACTTTGATGACCGTGTCGTTAGACTCGGCGCTGTTGTGGATTTGTGCATAGTTGACTCGTTGCCACTGCGACCCGACAAACCGCCAATCGGCGATCGAAACCTTGATGCGTCCGCCCTTGAACCACACGCGGACGTACTGGATGTTCGAAAACAGTGGATTGCCAACCACCCGTTTTGCACCGCGGAGCGGGATGCGGTAGAGCCGCCAGCCATTGGTGCCACCGCCGACCACTTGTGGGTTCGCATCGGAGGGATCGAGGTTGACCTCGTAGCTGAAGTAGCTATCGTCGAGCGAGATTGTTTGGCCGTTTTGTTTGTTGAGAATTTCGGTGTCGGGGAATTGCCCCAACTCTGATTGCGAGGCATTGCCTTCGTAGTTATTCCAGCGCAGAAAATCTGCATCCTCTTGCTGCTCGTTTGGCTTGGAGAAGTTGAAAAAGTAGTTGTCGCGTGCAGGGTCCTGTTCGAGGTTGAGCGGATATGGATATGCTCCCCGCTCTGCAGCATCATCGAGGGCATCAATGCCGACGTCCTCGCCGGGGTCAATGCGCCCGTTGGGGATCGGCGCAGCGGCGGTGATGCCGTCTTCGGTATCGAGCCGGTAGTTTGGGATGATGTCTTCGCTAATCTGGCCAAGGTCAATGAACATCCGTGCGCCTGGCTCGCGATCTTCGATGCGCATCATGATGTCAATGAAGTCAATGTTCTCAAGGTCGAAGTTCGAGTTGAACGTCGAGATGAGGCGCTGCATCCCGGCCCAGAGTCGCTCGCGGTTAGCGGGGCGCTGCTGCCATGGATTCGCCTTGACTGAGTCCCAGCGTGGATTGAGCGAGTCAATGCAGAACGGGTTGTGATTGTAGATGCCACGGGTGTCAGGGTCGAAGGTGATTACAAGCGGTGAGAGTCTCGATTGGCCCTGGACTGTTTGCCGATTCGGGTAGATCTCGACGATCGGCACACGTGGGAGGAAGAAATTGTACCAGTAGAGCTTCCCTCGGTAGAGAGCGCGGTGCTCATGGGCTGGATCTATGCTGGAATCAACCGGCGGCGATGAATGCGTCCAGAGTGTACTGGTCAGCCCCATCGAAATGAAGCGTTGTGCGCCTTCGAAGTCGTCAATGTAGGCAGCAGCGTGATTGTTATCCACCGGGATTTCCGAGATGCGTTTATTCGGGGTGGGCATCTGCTGCGCCCATTCGCCGCGGAAGGTGATCGTTGAGCGCTCATTCGTACTGTAGAACGGAAGCCAATTGAGCGCATCAGTGAGCCACTGGGCATTCCAATTGAAGTTGGCATCAAAACCGAGCATTGTGTTGGAAACCGGTTCTTCGCCGAGCCGGACGCGGTCGACAAGTGCAGCGGTATTGAAGTTCATCAGCGTGCTGCCAAGCGTGAGCGAGGCGTTCCGTGTCCGCGAGAGCACTAAATCCGCACGCATACCGAGCAACGTGCGAGTCTGAATGTTCATCACATCGTTCGACTCGTACTCGATGACCAGATCGCTGCCGGCGACCTGTGCCTGGGGATTCCGAATGCTGACAGTACCGGAGTAGTAGTCCACGACGTAGTCGTCGTTCTCGCGCAACTGACGTCCGCTCAAGAAAACGCGGACGCTCCCTGGAGCGACGTTGAATCCAAGCGAAATTCTCCCAGCACTCTGGCCTTGCACTTCACCGATGATGAGCCACCGATCCTGAGCGGTCTGTTGCTGAGCGAGCGCTTTTTGCACGTCGTAGACTGCGCTGTAGTAGTACTGCTTGGCGAGCGCTGGATTGCCTCGCCGCGCGAATGCCGAATCGAGCCCTTCGCGGAACGGCTCAATCCACGGGAAGATGATTTCCCCGCGGACCGGGTTGAAGTACGGGCTTCCCGTCGTCATCGCTTGCTGCTGGCTTCCAGGGAGCCCCTGCCCAGCAGTAAATCCCCCGCCGGCTTGCTGCTGTGCTGGAGGAGCGCCGCCGGTGAAGTCGAAGAGTCCATCGCCTGGTGGCTGCCCCGTTGCATTGTTGACGCGGTCCACACCGAGTGCAGTGACGAGTTTATCGGAGGTGCCTTCGAGAATATCGGTCGAGTCGTTGCTGGTGCGCAGGTAGTAGATGTCAATCCGCGCATCTTGGGTCGAGACGTTCGTTGCGTTGATGAAGTAGATGTTCCGCATCTGCCGCGCCCAGAGATTGGGGAAGCCGGGTTGGAGGTTCGGTCGGTAGATGAGCTTCAGGATGAGTGTATCGCCATCTTTGGCAGTTGCTGAGAGCGTGCCGTGGTAGAGGTCATCCTCTTTCGCTGGAGTTGCACCCTCGGTGCGGTAGGCGACCGCATATGTACGGTCGCGTCGGAAACCCCAGATGTCGAGTGTGCCGAGATTGGGGTTGAAGGTAAACCGCGTCGGGTCGAGCCGGACGAAGCGACCACGCTCGACGCGCCCCTGTTGAATTCGGACGTCCGGACTTTTCATTGCCGCTGCGTAGCGTTCCCCTTGCGCAAATCGAATCGGGGAGAGAGTGTCGTAGGCAATCACTTCGATGCCACCGACTGCTTGGTCGCGGACGTCAGCAGTGCTCTCGTAGACCTCGATTTCCTTGACAAGCAGCGGCCCAGCCGGTACGGGGACGGGCGTCGTCAGCTGCCAGTACTGACGGTAGAGCGGCTTGTACGCTGTGTCGAGGAAGAAATGATTTTCGGCATAGTCATAGGCACGCAGCACAAAGCGTGTGCGCGCTGCACCGCTATTTGCACGGAGGATCCGGCGCTCGGCTCGCCGCTGAGAGGCAACGGTTTTCAGAAAGAGCGGACCGAACTGGAAATCGGCACGCGCACCGAAGAGCGCTTGGGAACCACTGATGAACGCACTGTTGGTCGGCAGTTGGACATTCCCAAGTTCGACGAGCTTGATGATGTCGTCATCGTAGCCTTCGTAGCCGATCTTGAAGCGGTTGTCGAATTCAAATTGCCGCATCGTGTTCCAGTCGGTCCCGAGCCGGAACTTATCCCCAATTCGGGCACTGACGTTGAGCTGGATGTTCTGCGAAAACACCGGCGCAGATTGACTCTGCCCGAATGCACTCGATGCGCCCAGGTTCTGCGTGTCCCACCGCCAACCTGCGCGGAGATTGACTTCCCCGTTGACGGTGATGCTGATCTCAGGCTTGCCAAAGATTGTCGTCAGTGGATTGGGTGGCAGGGGAATGGCAATACCTGATGCTTGCGAGAGCAACTTGGCGAGATTCCCACCCGACAGCGCACGCTTGAGGTCATAGCTTGTCGAAAGCGAATCCCACAGTTGACGGATCAGCCGGTCACGGCGCTCAGCAAGGTAGGCATCGAGCTCGACGAACCGCGGAGGCGAAACGTCAACGCCACCGACTTGTTCGTGCAGTTCGACAGTACCGCTGGTATCGAGCTGCTGGAGAATTTCCACCCCTGAAGGCCTCCGCATACGCGAGTGCACGTCGCTATGCCGAAGTGGCGTTCGCCGAATAGGACGAACGCTATCGGCCGGGACTAGCCGCTGCAGCCGTAGTGCACCAACCCGTGCCAGTGCGTACGCCGTCCCAACGGTGCCGACAACAACCGCTGCGACGACAACCGCAGACGTAACTGGCCACCTGCGCAGTGATGAACACGACACAGTTCGATGGAATCTCCGATGATGGATACTACCGCCACTGTTGCGTGCAGAAAGCAACAGCAATCCTTACGTCACAACGAGCAGGTAGCACAGTGGATCAACGATGGTATCCTCTTGGGTGGTGGTACTGTTGCAGCGGACGTCGCTTCGTCTTGCACCTCAAAATTACACTTGTCCCAGCCGCTCCTGGTTGACGCATACGACGCTGGAGCGCTGCTCGTATTTTCGCCCGCATTCGGAACAAGCTCGCTCCACGTTGAGCACGCGTCAACTGTTGTCACCGAACGTTGCGTTTTTGCCCGGAGCATCGGATGCTACTGTTTTCTCCAAGCCTCGTTGTGCGGTTATTCCTTGCCATAGCAATCACTTTTGGTGCCACCACACTGAGTGCGGTGGGGGGAGATGTTCTTCCGTGGCAGTCTCGGACACGCGTCGTTGTCCCGCTTGCTGGGCAATGGCATCGCTCGCTCGATGATGGGCGCTCATGGCAACCAGTCACACTTCCACGGGTGGAAGCCGACCCACCAAACCGAATTCTCTACCGCAAAACGATTCACCTCGATAGTACCGCCCTTGAGCGCAGTTGGCACCTTTCCTTCGGTGGTGTTCGAGACGCAGTCGAAGTCACTATCAATGGTCAGTACTTGGGGCGATTTTTCAGTGGGCAGGTTCCATTTTCCGTTACGATTCCGCGTGGCGTCCTCCACGCAGGGCGGAACACACTCGAACTGAGCGCAAGCTACGCATCGGACGAATCTGCGCTGCAGCAGCGGATGCAATGGCGTGCTCCGCTCCGGCCGATAGGCATTGTTCGTCCTGTAACCCTTATCGGAAGTGCATCGGCAGCAACGATCGAACGCGTCGTGCTCGACCAACAGCTCAGCTACGAGAAGGCAGTTCTCCGCATCACCGTCTCCGTCGGCTGCCAGCGAGCGGGCACTTCGACCAACCTTCTGCTCCGTGCAACGCTGCGGCAGGGCGGTACGATCATTGCCTCGAGCGAACAGCCCATCGTGCCGATTCCCGATCGCACACTCCCTGTCACCGCAGAGCTACACGTACCATCGCCACAGCTGTGGTCGGTGCAATCGCCTTCGCTCTACCAGTTGCAGGTCGAAATCAGTGCTGCAGGTGTTCAGCTCGATGACCTCGAGCGCAGTATTGCGTTACGCTCGGTACAACCGGATCGTGGCGAGCACGCGCTCTTTCGCATCAATGGTGCGCCAGTCCTCGCGCGAGGTGTTGTGTACGTTGACCAGTGGCAACGCCGACCGGATGGGGCGCTCGTTGAGCCTGACTACGAACGCGACATCGGCGTGCTCCGGCAGCTCGGTGTCAACCTCGTTTACTGTGCCTGGATCCCCCCAGCGCCGCGTTTTTTGGAGCTTTGCAGCAGTGCAGGGATTGCAGTGGTGCTCGATCTTCCGTTCGGCGATCTCCCAACACGCTACTATGCGGGAGAGGAGCTCCGCACACGCGCACAGAACGTGATGATTCGGCTGCGTGATGCATTCGGTAGTGAGCCTTGTGTCGTTGGATACGTGCTCAGTTCGATGGTACCACTGTCGAAGCGTGCCGTCAAGGAGTTCATCGCAACTGTTGCACCACTTGTGCCACCGGGCACACTCCGTTTTGCAACGTTGGAAGCTGGGCACACACTCGACGGCGATGGAGGCAAGTCGTTCCCGCTCGATGCTGCCCTCATCAGCGATCAGACCCAGTGGCGCGGTCGCAGCACTATCGAGGCCGAACTTTCCCGCACTCTCTCGACGCTTGGTCGGATGCCGTGGGCACTTCTCGGCGGTGCACTCGTACAGCCATTCAACCGTAACGGCTATGCCGATCCACTCTCTGTTGAAGCACAGGCAGCATCACTGAGCCAGCTCTACCGTCTTGCCGCAGCCTACGGCGCCGGAGGTACAATCATTCGTTGCTTGAACGATTATCGCACGCTCTTCCCTCTCCTGACAACGAATACACCCTCGGAGCCACTCTGCTACGAGGGGCTACTCGACACAGCAGGGCGCCCTCGGTTGGCTTTCGAAATGCTCCGCGCACTCAACACTGGCGAACCAGAGCCTCTTCTCCAGGCAGGAAGCTACAATGCCGGTACACCCTACGTGTTCATGGCTGGTGGGATGGGTGGACTTGTGCTCCTTTTCTGGCTCATGAATCGATCACGGCGCTTCCGCGAGTACATGCTGCGGGCATTTCTGCACTCGCACAATTTTTTCATGGACATTCGTGACCAACGAATCTTGCTTCAGGGGCAGACGCTTCTGCTGGCGCTGTTACTGGCTACTACCTACGCACTCGTGCTGGCAACACTGCTGTACGTCACGCGCCAATCTCCTGCCGCTGACTACGTGAGCAATCTGTTGACGCTCAGTCCGAGCGGGAAATCGCTCTACATCCAGCTTGCGTGGTCACCGGAGCTGGCGATAACTGTCATCGTGCTGGTTGTGCTCGTTACGATCGTGGTGATTGCTCTCGGCGTGCGGTTGATTGCTGCCATTGCCAAGCGTGCGGTGTTTTTCGCCGACGCACTGACGATGGTCGTCTGGGCATTGGTGCCGGTTGTTCTCTTCCTTCCCTTTGCAATGCTGCTCTTTCGACTCCTAGCGATAACACCACCGCTGCTGTGGTTGAGCCTCCTTGCAATCACAACACTCTGGAGTATCCTCCGGTTGCTCCGAGCATGTTCGATCGTCTTCGAGGAAGTTCCCTGGCTGGTGTACATCGCAGGTCTGGGGAGTATTGCCATCATCGCAAGTATCATTGGCGTTGTGCTCCAATCCACACGTGCCTGGGGAAGTTACCTTCTGCACTTTCTCCAACTGTTCTTCCCATAAAATGCAGCGTGCTCTTGTGCGTTTTTTCGAGCAGGTTGAACATCGGTTCGATGGGCGATGAATGCGCTCGGTTCGCGCGCCGCACCGATGCAACGGAGCGAGCTGGATTTGAGCGAACGTGAACAGACAATTCTCCGCGCGATAGTGCAGACGTACGTCCTGCGCGCAGCACCCGTCGGTTCGCACACGCTTGCCCGGATGCTCGGGCGGACGCTGCGGCTATCGCCAGCAACCATCCGCAACGTCATGGCTGACTTAGAGGACCGCGGGTATCTGACGCATCCGCACACCTCCGCTGGGAGAATTCCGACGGATAAAGGTTACCGCCTCTACGTGGACTACCTGATGCAGTACGGGAAGCTTACTCAGCGCGAAGCGCAAGCGCTCCGCGAGCGTCTTGCATCCATCAGTGGTGAGCTGGCACTCCGGACTGCCTCGCGTATTCTCGGAGAGCTATCGCACCTGCTCGGTGTTGCACAACTGCCCAGCTTGCGCGATTTAGTTATCCGTCGCGTGGAGCTTGTACCGCTCTCGTCGCAGCGGTTTGTCGTCGTCGTTGATCTCGATTCGGACGTTGTCCGCACCATCACGCTCGAAACTGATGCTGAGCTCAATCCATCCGAGCTGCACGAGCTTGGGCAAGTGCTCAGCGAGCGGCTCGCAGGACGCACACTCGACTTTGTCCGCGAGCGCTTTGCACTCCTGATGCGGGAGGAGATGAGCCACCCTGTCCTCCGTGTCTTCGCTGAATCCCTCGATGTCCTCTTTGCCCAGCACGAAAGCCACCGCGTCTACGTTGCCGGCGCCCAGCAATTGGTGCAACAGCCGGAATTTTCCTCTCCCGAACGATTCCGGGCAGTTATTGAGCTGCTCGAGAACGAAGAGATGATTATCCACCTGCTCGAGAGCACCAGCGACGCGCCACTGTACGGCGTCCAGGTCAAAATCGGGCAAGAGCTCGGCGACCGGCAATTGACCGAGTACGCGCTGATCTCAACACGCTATAAGATCGGCTCTGCGACGTACGCAATTGGCGTCGTCGGCCCCAAGCGGATGGACTATGCCAAGATGATGGCACTGGTCGGAGAAGTTGCCTCTCTGTTGGCACGTTACGAGCACGACAGCAGCCCTCCCAAGCAATGACCAAGCTACGCCTTGAGCAACTCCGCAAGCTATTCGGAGCATCCGTTGCGCTCGATGGCATCGAGCTTGAGGTGGAACGCGGAGAATTTCTCGTCGTCGTCGGACCATCGGGCTGCGGGAAAAGCACACTGCTCCGGCTCATCGCCGGGTTAGAATCGCCGACAAGCGGCGAGATTTACTTCGACGGCCGCCCAATCAGCACTCTTCCGCCTCAGCGCCGGGACGTCGGGATGGTCTTCCAGAACTACGCCCTCTACCCACACATGACCGTTGCAGAAAACATCGCATTCCCTCTGCGTGTGCGGAAGATCTCGAAGGCAGAGATTACGCTGCACGTCCGGCAGGTTGCAGCGTTGCTCAGCCTCGAAGGGCTGCTCGAACGCTTTCCGCGCGAGCTTTCCGGCGGGCAGCAGCAACGGGTGGCTGTCGGTCGAGCGTTGGTGCGCTCGCCCCGGGTGTTCCTCTTCGACGAGCCTCTTTCAAATCTCGACACACGGCTCCGCATGGAAATGCGAGCAGAATTGGCAGCACTCCAGCGACGAATCGGCATTACAACGCTCTACGTCACCCACGATCACACGGAAGCGATGACGATGGGCGATCGCATCGCTGTTCTCGATCACGGACGGCTGTTGCAAGTCGGCAGCCCTGCCGAGCTGTACAGCGATCCGGCGGAGCTGTTCGTTGCAACGTTCCTGGGAACACTGCCAATCAACACGATCGCAGGGGTGCTCGATGCTGCTGAGGGGATGCTCCTGTTCCGTGCCCACGATACCGCACTCACACTGCAGCTCGAGCCGGACATCCTCCGAAGAACTCCGCCATCACTGCCTCTGAACGCAACGCTTGCGATCCGCCCCGAGCACGTCCTCCCGTCGAGCGACGCTCACGTCCAGCTCACGGTCGAGCACGTCGAGTATCTCGGACACGAATGCATCGTACGCGGACGCGTCGGCGGAAGCGTGCTCCTGACCATGCGCCTGCCACCGACAGCCGTGCTCCCGCCAGGCACATCCATTGGCGTTCGATTCGATCCCCGAGCGATTCTTCTCTTCGACGCAGATGGCAAGAGGCTCTGACACATTTCAGGTGCGTTGCGCCAGAAGAACCCCCGTAAGAGCAATCGCACCCCCGATCCAGAACGCAGGCGGTGGCAGTTCCCCAAATGCAATCCAGGAGAGGATCACTGTCACGATGGGCTGCAGGTTATTGAACACCGCAAGCCGGCTTGCTTCCATCTGCCGGAGGAGCACATACCAGAGCGCCCAGCCCACACCGCTGGTAACGATGCCCAGGTATGCAATCTCGCCCCACTGCCTCGGACTCATCGCAGCCGGTGGCATCAGACCGCCCGGCACAAACGCGGCAATGGGCACAAACAGCACCAGGCCCCAGAGCATACCGAGCGCCGTTGTCGGGACGGCGCCGTACCGTTGCACAAGTGGACGCCCCCAGACAGTGTAGAACGACCACGCACAACTGGCAGCCAACTCCATCAGGTTGCCGACGGTGACCTCCGACTGTAGCGAAGCACCGCGTTGAAATGCAACGATCGCCGCTCCGAGGACAGCGAGCGCTATGCCGATCATCGCATGCCACCGCAACCGCTCCTTTAAGAGCACCGACGCGAATACGAGCACGAATACCGGCGAGAGCGCAAATGCCAATGCTGCGTTCGGTGCAGTCGTGTAGCGAAGTCCTGCAACGAAGAGATACTGGTTGAGCGGCATATTCACCAGCCCTAAGAGCGCAAAGCGCCACCAATCGCGCCACTGGAACGTTCCCGCACTTCCCTGCCGCTGGACAAACCAGATCCACACCGCATACGTAAGGACCGAAAAGACGCCACGGTAGAATACAACCGTCGTCGCAGGCACTGCCTGAGCAACCGAACGTGCGACGATATGCGTGCTGGAGGCAACAAGCTGCTGCAGTGCAACAAGCGCAGGGATATTCACACCGCCGAACCAAGAACGTTGCAATCCATCGAACGTAATCTGCAAAACTTGTGTGAACCTCCGGGGGTCGAGTGCGCCGTATCTTTGTGCTCACGAGTGTCCGGAACCACCCAGAAGAACGTATGAAGAGCATGACAGCGCTCAGCACCGCCTCGCTGAGCGAACAAGGTATTCGGGCTACTGTCGAAATCCGCACGGTCAACGGTCGCTACCTCGAGATTAGCTGCCGGCTGCCGAAGCAGCTTTCCCACAAGGAAATCGAGCTTCGGGAGCTTCTGCGGAGTGTGATTGGACGCGGCACTGTGCAAGTGACCGTCAAAACCGATAGTGACTCACCGCTTGCATCCACGCTCAGCCTCGAGCGGATCGAAGCCTACTGGCAACAGCTCGAAAAGCTCCGCAAGAAGCTCAAAGTCAGCGCGCCTGTCGGCCTTGGAGATCTGCTCCGCATTCCGGACATCTACACCACCGACGACACAGCACTCTTAGAGCTTGCCGAACGAGAGTGGAAAGTAGTCGTCAAAGCTGTCCGCGCTGCGCTTGCAAGCCTTGATACCATGCGGAAGAACGAGGGCAAAGAGCTCGCAAAGGACATTCGCGCCCGCATCAAAACGATCGAAGAACGGCTCGACCGCATCGAAGAGCGCAGCATGCACCGTGTTCCCGAAGAGCGCGAGCGGCTCCGCTCGCGGATTGCACAGCTATTCGAATCCGACGAAATTGACGAGCAACGCCTCCAACTGGAGATTCTCCTGCTTGCCGATAAGCTCGACTGTTCGGAAGAAATCATTCGCCTCCGCAGCCACATCAAGTTCTTCCTCGAAGCACTCAAGAGCACGGAGCCTATCGGCCGACAATTGAACTTCTTGCTACAGGAAATGCACCGGGAAATCAACACCATCGGCTCGAAAGCAAACGACGCTGAAATCAGCCAAATGGTCGTTTCCGTCAAAGAAGAGCTTGAGCGCATCCGCGAACAAGTGCAGAACATCGAGTGATGCACCCACGGCGACTCATCGTGCTCTCGGCGCCGAGCGGTGCAGGGAAGACGACCGTTGCCCGCTATTTGCTCGAGACGATTCCAGGAGCAGTCTTTTCGGTATCAGCCACGACACGCCCGCGCCGTACCGGGGAAATTGACGGTCGCGATTACCACTTTCTCACCCGCCAAGAATTCGAACGGAAAATTGCAGAGGGAGAGCTCGTTGAGTACGAAGAAATCTTCGGCAATTATTACGGCACGCTCCGTTCGCCAACCGAAGAGGCACTCCGTCGCGGCACTGTGATGATTTTCGATGTGGACGTCAAAGGCGCACTCTCGCTCAAGCGCGTATATCCCGACGACACGTTCCTGCTCTTCATCGCGCCGCCATCGCTGGAAGAATTAGAGCGCCGCTTGCGCCATCGAGGAACTGAAACCGACGAGCAAATTCGCCGACGCTTAGAGCGCGCAGCGATGGAGATGAGCTACCGCGACCAATTCGACGCAACGATCGTCAATGATGATCTGCAGCGCACGCTCGAACAGGCGCGAGCCTCAGCCGAGCATGCAATCGCCGGGCGCGTTTGATTGCCACTGCTTCCGAATCGGACTGTTGCCCAGTGGTACTGGTACCATGAGCAAGACCAGCTGTGGTCGTCTGTTGGTTGGGTGGCACGCACTGGCAGACTCAGTTGCAGATGAGGACAAGGCACCTTCTTCCATTTTGCAACCTCCACTGATAGGAGCGGACACGATCGGAGCCATAAAGCTCAACATGCGCGCCGAGCAGGTGCGCAAGTGCCAGTGCGTTGCGGGCTGGCACACCAACGATCGGCAACCTGCGAAGGGTATCGACAGAAACGGCGCGCAGTTCAATCGTGCTCCAGCGTCGCACGACAGCGCCCGGTGGCGGCTGTTGTTCTACCACCACGTGTCGTTCCGATAGAGCAATTCCCCCATGCGCACGAAGCTGATGTACATCGAGCATCTTCTCGGCTATGAGAGCCGATAGCCCTCGCACATCCGGAACAATCACACTATCACTGCGAACAGGCACCCCGTTGAGCGGACGAGCCAGCTTGTACTCCATCGCGATCGAAGGCTGCGCCATCATTGCCTCCACAATCCGCCGAAACACAGGCGCAGCAATACTTCCACCGTAGATATCCGTTCGAGGACGATCGAGCATCACAAGCACTACGAGCGACGGCGAATCCGCCGGGACCATCCCGACAAACGACGCAGTGTAATCACGCTTGGAATAGCTTCCATCGCTCCACTGCTGTGCGGTACCTGTTTTCCCAGCAACAGCGATTCCTTCGATGCGAGCGTTCGTGCCGGTCCCACGCTCGACGACACCAGCAAGGAGCTCCCGCAGCACTCTCGCAACACTATCGGAGATGACACGCCGCCGCCGCTGGGGCGCGGCACGGAAGACTTCTTCGCCGTCAGGCGAAACAACGCGCTTGACAACAAATGGCTGCATCAGCACCCCATCGTTCGCAATTGCCCCGTATGCACATGCCAGTTGCAGTGGTGTGCATGCCAGGCCATAGCCAAAACCAAGGAAGAGCAAATCGCTTCCACGAAGCTCCCGCGGTACCTTGAGAAGGCCGCGTGCTTCACCGGGGAGCCCAACGTCGGTTCGAATTCCAATCCCGAAATCCCGAGCATAGCGATAGAGAGTCCGAGCACCGAGCTGCTCGGCAAGGTGGGCAAAGACAATGTTGCTCGAATATGCCATTGCATCAGCGAGCGAACACATCTCAAGGGGAGTGTGATCGGTGATCGCGCGTCCATCAGCAAGGCGGAACACACCACCACGGCCATCGAACAGTTGATTCGGCGATACACGGTGCTCTGCCAGTGCAGCAGCAGCGACGATTGCCTTGAACGTCGAGCCTGGTTCGTACATGTCGCTAACAGCTCGCAAGCGGATACCATCGCCGCTGGAGCGCTGGGAGTGCACAAATGCTGGCTGCTGCGCGCATGCGATGATTTCCCCCGTCTGAGGTCGAAGCACCAGCACGATTCCTGCTGCTGCTCCCGTTGCGGTGATGCTTCGGGCAAGCTCTGTCTCTGCGATCTGCTGCACGTCCCAATCGAGCGTCAATTCGATCGAATACCCCGGGCGAGCGTTGCGCTCACGGCCGTCGCCCAGCGTTGGTCGGAGTCGGCCGCGACCGATGCGCTCCATCATGCGCTCACCGACACTCCCCTGCAACAGCGAATCATACGCAAGTTCGATCCCAGCAATCCCACAGCCATCTACATCGGTTGTGCCCACCACTGTTGCTGCCATCCAATCGTGCAAAAACACGCGACGATGCTCGCGAATGCGGATGAGGCCAGGCTCACCGAGCGTATCGAACGCTGCAGCGATTTGCAACGGCAATCCGCGCACAAGCCAAACGAAATTTCGATCCTCCGCCGAGGCAATCCGTGCGCGGATTTCCTCTGCACGGGCAAGTCCGAGCTGCTCGAGCAATGCTGCCACTCGTTCCGGTGCGCGTGCTATCTTGGGATCGAGTGCTAGTGACACTGCGCCGATAGACGTTGCTAGCTCGACGCCATTCCGATCGCGAATCGCGCCACGCTGACCGCTGATGCGGATGCGTACTCGGTATTGCTGCTCTGCGCGGGCAAGCCACTCAGCACGATCGAAGATGTGTACCATCACCAAACGCACAATGATTGCAAGCATCCCGACTGCCAGCGCAGCCACCACCAGGCGACGTCGCCAGCGAAGCTGCTGCGGACGGTACGAAAGGAGATGCTCGATACTCATGGCAGACGCTCAACGACGATTGGTGGCCGTCGGGGTTCAATCATGCCCAAGCGCTCGGACGCAAGACGCCGAATACGGTCAACTGCTTCTAACCGCGCAATCGCGGCTCGCTCCTGTCGAACGAGTGTCTCGAGTGAATCGAGCTGGCGCTGTTTTGCCTCGATACTGGCAAGGAGTCCGTTGATCCGAACAACGTTGCTCACCTGCCAGTACAAGCTGGCAAGCACCGCACTCGCTACGAATGCTGCCTCAAAAACTCTGCGGAGTGACATGCCGTTCTCACGCGGTAGGATCGTGCTGCACGTGCAAATTACAGCACTGCAGCGGGAGCACAATCCCTGCCGAACTGAGCCGGCAACATCACGATAGGCTCTCTGCAGTCAGTGTGGGCAGAAAATCTGCACGTTCAGGAAAGCGTGGCTCAATCCTGCACAGCGTATCGAATGCGCAGCAAAAGGAGTTGCGAGTACTGCACGCGTTCAGGTGTGCTCGGATGGTAGAGCAGCTCCTCCTGCTCGATCCGGGGCGGAGGAAATCCAGCATCGGTGAGCATCGCTGCAAGTCGTTCCGCTGCACTCGTAACGCCGGGCATGGTGCCATGCGCAACGATCACGCATTCCTGCACCGTTGAGCGGTAGCGTTCGGCAAGCTCCGAGAGTGCTTCTTTAGTCGGTAGCGCAGTCGGAAAGTAGAATACTTCCACTTCTGCAACACGCTCCGGATTCGGCTGGTGGGATTCGAGCACTGCGAGTGGCACATGCTCGTGGGCGACGGCACGGGTGCCACGCGTGCTGATCGCTTCCAGTTCGACCAGCAATGGAACATTGGGACGCAAGCGATCGACGAATGTGGAAAGGTCAACATCGAGTTTGAGGGGAAGGCCGCCGCTGCCGGAGTAACGAGCGATCTCGAGCGAATCCTGCCAGACACGTATCGTCCACTGACGGAGGAGTTCAGCACCGTTGGTCGCAGGACGAATGCGCAGTGTTGGTGGCAGCATGCTGCGGACGGTGTCTTCAGACTCAACAGGTCCAAAGAGTCGCCTGTTCCCCTCCAACTGAACGCGTGGTGCTGTATCGCGTTCATCAACAGATCCGCCGATGCGGAGCCGCTTGCCGGGGATGCTCCAAACTGACTGGAGGTAGCGCGCGATGTACTCAGCACGGCGACGAGCGTTGGGAGCAGAGCGACTATCAATGCCCACCAGTGTGAGTGTATCCGTGCTCGTGCGGAGCCTGCTGCCCACGATCGGGAGCAGCGCATAGTACGCTCCCAGCGGGGAGTGGAGTGCTGCATACCAGGATGTATCCTCCTGCGATGCTGGCACAATGTAGCGCTCTGGGATTTCCTCACCATCCACGAAGAGCACCGGCAGTAAGGGAAGAATCCGGCGGCGCGGATGCACATCCACCCGCAGTGGAAGCTGTTCCTGTGCCCCCGCAACGCCATAGGCAACGAGCGACGCCGCCAGTGGTGGGAGCGTTTCCTCCCTCGGTGGCTCCAGTCTCTGCTGCGTCGGCCGTGGCAGCTCGACTGGTGCATATGCAAGTCCAACGCCAACAAGAACGCTGTAGACGTACCACTGTTGCTGCCGTGCAACAGGGTCCAATGCATAGCGGAAGCTCAGCTCTGGGATTAGCCACCACTGCTGCGACTTCCCCATCGGGATCGAAAATCGTGCGCCAGCGACAAGTGAGGCCATTGAACGCGTGCTCGATTCGAGCGCCGAGGAACGTTCGTTTCGGACACGCCGTCCGTTCTCAAACGTGCCGGCACTCGGCTGCACCAGCTCTTCGCGAATGGACGCATCCGCCTGCCGAACCAGATCCGTCCCTGCGCCGACGTAGAGGTCCACAAGCTGCGAGCCACGCAGGCCGAGGTATCCTTCCCACCGCATCGAACGGAAGTGCGCATCGAGCGTGTGCTGAATGACAGCGTCCGTCGGCGTATCGTCCACGAGGACTGGCTTGCGTTCGAGCGCGCGGAGCGTCCCGGCAAACTGCGCCAGTCCCATGCGCAATCCAAGTACTACCGAGCCGAATGCAGGATACTCTCCCCAGAGTATGCCTGCAGTCGTCAGTCCACTGCCATCCCGAAATCGAGGGCAACACGTCGGGAGCTCCGGCAACGAGGAAAATGCCGCGCCGTGGATTGTGACACCTCCTGCGCCGAGAACACCGATGCGGATTCTCCGTTGCGATGATGTGGTGCCGTCAGAGCGGTCATCATCCTGCCCCAGAACAGTACCAGTCCACAGCAGCCACCAGCTGAGCGCAAATGCCGTCGCCGCGCGCATCATCGTGCCAGCAGAATAAGTGTGCGACTTACGCCGAATGGCGAGTTGGCTTGGAGAATGTACTGCCCTGGCGGGAGTGCAAGTGCGAGCATGTGCTCGACCCAACCACGCACGGTGCCGAGATCGGCTCTCCAGCGTTCGATACCGAGAAGATCGTAGCACTGAAGCTGAACCGGCATTTCTCGGTCAACTGCAATGCGCACGTGCATTATCCCATCGCTCGGCTGCGGCTCGATGCGGTCAATGCGGGGCGGCTGCCCTGCCACGAACAGTCGCGTAGTTCCACCCGCTGTGCAGTAGTCAGTGAAGAACACTGTTGCAGCCACTGGATCGAGTCCGATGGAGCAATCATCGAGCCAGTGGAAGTCCTCGATGCGAAGTTGCACGACTGGCGCATCGCCCCAGAACGTGCGGAACCGCAGAAGCGCAAGCGTATCCCCAATGAGAAATCCTCGACCGCTCACGGTGAATTGGCGCTCTCCATCGGCGATGGTGCCGCGCTCCAACGGTGGTTCGGGCAGAAGTGTTGATGCGTTGCATCGTACCGTAAAACGGAACGGACGCTGCATCGTGCGGTACGTGCGGGGGACCGAAGGCATCCAGACCGGAACAGCGATGACCTCGCCCGCCTGCGTGACGATAGAGCGAGGAACTGAGAGCGCAGCACCGCTGTAAGGCTGCGCGCAGATAACATCGCCCGCAATGACGCACTCATACGGTTGCCGCTCGCTCCCTTCGACGAGCAAGCGCAGACATGTCCGCCCGACGCGCTCAGCGCGGATGCCGAATGGATACGCCAAACACGGAGTCTCACTGGTCAGCGTAAACTGGCGGATCGTTAGTAGCCGAAGCTGCGTCGTATCTGGCCACTTGGCGATCAGGCGGATTTGCTGAGGGAGGGTTGCGCACGTCAACCATTGGACGAGTGTATCGCGCATCGTTCCCAGTGGCATTGTTCCCACCCAGATCGTCTGCGGCAACGTCAGTGTCGGAGCAGGCGCGTAGCCTTCGACGGCAACGCGCTGCATCCCGACCGGCGTATAGACTTCGAGGGTATCGGTATGGTGACCGCTGCTGTTCGGCGAAAAGCGGAGCCAAAGCGTGATGCACTGCATCGGAGGCAGCTCATCTGGAACACCACGTGCCAGCGAGAACACTTTCCCACTGACAAAACGGACGGAATCTATCCGCAGTGCTTGCGATGTATCCGAGCAGAGAAGCTGCGGCGGCAGAAACTCCAGCGCCGTTCCCACCCGAGCGCTCTGCACATCTGGTGAAACCAAACTCAGCGGTGGTTTGATGACCTGGACCGCCGCGGACAGTGCCTGGATTCTCCCCGTTCGATCGCGTAGCTCGAAGCGGTAGCGTCCCTTCTGCGGTACAAACCACTGGTATGCTGCCACCGTCAACTTCTCCGCCAGTGGCTGCCAGAGCGTATCCCCAACCCGTTGTACCCGTAACGTAACCGAATCGCTCGGCAGTGCCCCAACCCACTCAATGCGATAGAAGCTGCCAGCGTAAGCGATTGTCGGATCGGTGGCAGGGGTGAGAAACTGCACTGCCGAACCACTGAGCTGCTCCGTGTTCGCAGCGAGCACGGCTGCATCCACCCCGCTGCAGCTGGTGCTGACGATGCGGAGTGCGCCAACCGTCCGCCCACCAGAGGAAACCTGGAGTTGCACGCGGAGGCGGTAGCTCTCTCCTTTGCGGAGCAGAAGCGGGCCGGAAAGGCTGCCTTCGACGATCTGCACGGATTGATCAGCGGTGATGGCAAGCAGCGTCAAATCCGCATTCCGCGCGGTGAGCACTACTTCCTGCGGTGGCGTCAGACCAACGGGGAACGAGCCAACATTGCGGTAGCGCGGTACGACATCGAGCATAGGCAATCGCTCCAGCGGAAGCCGGTAGCCGAACGCTGCTGATCCCCCGATGCTGGGAGCATCAAAGGTGCAGGAGCGATCACCGACGCAATCATAGGTGCTCTGCCACGAGATGGTGCACGGCCGATACCCAGCAGCAATCGCCAGCACCTGTCGAACGCGCAGCGGGAGGAGCTCAGCGGTAACGTCGCCCAGCGCTATTCCCCCACTTTCTGCACAGAGCGATCTGAGCCACTGCGGGGGGCGATGCCCGACCGTCAGCACAATGAGCCGCACACCTGTTTGACGTACAAGTTCTACAAGTCCGGGCGGTGAGGAAGGTGGAAACAGATGCTCGGTAACCACAAGTGCACATCGCCACGGTTGCGATGAACGAGCTGCAAGTGGAATTGCACCGAGCACGCTATCGGTCAATGCACGATGCGGTACTGCAACCTCCAGCTGATCGGCACGACTGAGGACCTCCGCAATTTGATCGACACTGGCGGTAAAATCCGATGCAAGGTAAGGGCGCCCGCCGAAGATCACCGCACCGAGCGTGCTGTGTGGCGGTGCGGTTGCTTCCCAAACTTGCAGTACTGTGCGCGCTTGGCTTCGAACAAGCTCGCTGGCCCAGTCGAGCGCCAGGACTCCTGCAATCGGCGCAGGCTCCCACTGCGGTGGGCACGTCACCACTGCGGTCGTCTGCCGCACTACTCCCATTCGCTCGGTCACAAGGCGATCACGCTGGGGATCGAGCGGCGCTGGATTCCCCTGGCTATCGAAGCTAAACAGCTGCATCGTCACCAGTGGGAACGAAGCAGTAGAAACATCAGCGACGACTAATTGCTGCGCGCTGGCTCTGCTCGCAAGCACGCAGAGTGCTATCATGCCAAGCCACCAACGCTTGGAATGCGCGCGCATGGTGCCACAAGTGCCGAGCATCGAAGTGCTTCTATCGTGGGCAGAAAAAAAGCGTGCCGTCGCCTAAGTACTCGTGGCTCAAAATTAGCACAGCAGCATCAG
>RFIK01000202.1 GCA_003695605.1 Chlorobiota bacterium | reverse complement strand
GGCGGAGTACACGCCGTCGGCGCGGCAGAACCGATGAAATTGCCGCAGCACTAATACTGCGCGATTTTCTCGAAGATGCGGGATGAAAACGCTGCTGGTTCCAGTACTGCTTTTCAGCATGGCAGGTGCATGGTCGCAGCCGCGTCAGCGGTCCTTCCAGCCAGCACTGATACCTGCCTCCAACCTTGTTGGAATCTTCCATGCATTCCCCACTCACTCGCCCGATTCGAGCCAGTGCATTGTCGGATATCGTGTCGTCATCGGGGACTTGCTCTTTCGCCAGCGGAGCACGGCCACAGGCGAATTGGTTGCATACTATACCGCTACTATCGAGCTCCGCGATACCCTTGGGGTCGTTCGTTACGCTCGTGTTTTCCGCGATAGTGTCTTCCGACGCACGCTTCCCGATCGGCTCAGTCCAGATGCGGTGGCGAACATGGACACAATTACTCTCGCCAATGGGACCTATACGATCAGTGTGGACATCACGCAGGAGCAGCGCCAGCGAATGCTCTGGCAATCGGGGATTGTACTTGGTTCATCGCCCGAGCTACTGGCGTCAGCATCGCTTGCATTCGCAACTACACTCGAGCATGACGCACGGATCTGCCTGGAGCCATGGGGAGGTGTGATTCCATTCGGCACGCGGTGGGTTTGGTCACTCTGCGCAGTTCCCCGTTCGTGGAGCGGACGCGATGAGCTGACTGTTCAGGCGCGGCTTGTGCGACAATACTACCCGTTCTACCGTGGGCAGGATACAGTGGTGGTAACACCACCTGCTTCCGATAACCGGAGCATCTTCGCGTATCCGATCGGTGTCATCGAACCGGATGTGCAGCAAGGCAGAGCTTGCATTGCGCTCCTGCCATCGAACCAGCTACGGCTGGTTGAAGCGCTGCTTGATCTGCGACGTGCGATACCTGGCGAATACGTGCTCGACGTCATCCGTCCTACCACGCGGGATACACTCCATTTATCCTTCCGCATTCAATGGTTTGCTCCTCCGGTGCAGCTATTCCAGAGTCGCTACGCACTGGCAGTTATGCAGTATGTCCTGACCGACGACGAGTACCGCACGCTTGCCGATACACCGGATTCTGATCGCGTCGCTGCCATTATCCGATGGTGGCAGTCGCAGGACCCAACGCCAGCGACGCGTTACAACGAAGCGATGGTTGAGTACTTCCGCCGTGCGCTCCAGGCTCGAAGCAGCTTTGCTACTGCGACTGAATCAGACGGTGCGCTCACCGAGCGAGGGAAAATTTTCATCCTCTTCGGTGCCCCCTCTCACGTCGAGACAGATTTAGAACCAGGCAAGCCAGGGAATGAGATTTGGTACTACACCAATGCTGTGCGCAAGCGGTTTACGTTCGAGGTCAGCCAGCAAGGTCGCTATCGCCTTCGGAAGATCGAGTCGCTATGATGGCTCCTCGCTACGATGGCTCCCAGTCGTCACCACCGCAAGGGATGTAGTCCGGGCGAACGTGCTCATCGTAGAGCTGGCAGAACTGCCCGCTATCGTTGTAGTGACGGCACGTGCTGCAGAGCAGTTCTTGCTCGAGAGCTTGAGCGTGGTTGCTAAACACGACAAACTGCCGATACGCGGGATAGACGGCATATCCCCACAGCAGCGCGAGCGAGAGCGGGATGGAAAGCTCGATCCCACCGTAGTACCAGATCGCAAATCCGGCAAGGATGACGACAAAGGATCGTATCAATCCTCCGAGCACAATCGTCCCCATCGCCAGGCGTGGTGAGCCTTCTACGTCGTAGTACCCACGACGGACGAGAAGCTGGTCAACGAGAAAGTCGAGCATAGCAGGTGGTGTATTTTCGCTGCGAGTATCCGCACGCGCCAAATTACTGCAGGCACACGACCGCGCAATGGAACAACCGCAGATTACAGTCCTGCCCGACCATATCGCCAATCAAATTGCCGCCGGAGAAGTTGTCCAGCGCCCCGAATCGGTGGTCAAGGAGTTGGTCGAGAATGCACTCGACGCTGGCGCTTCCTCGGTGGCTGTCTTTGTGCGGGAGGGAGGGAAGGCGCTCGTTCATGTGCTCGATGATGGCAGCGGCATGAGCCGCGCTAATCTGGAACTGGCGCTCCGACGGCATGCTACCTCGAAGATTCGTTCGCTCGATGACCTCCGGCGATTGCAAACGCTTGGCTTCCGTGGTGAGGCGCTCGCTTCGATCGCATCGGTCGCCGACGTTGAAATTCTCACGCGTCGCCGTAGCGATGAGCACGGCTGGCGCTTGGTGAGCTCACCACTCAAATCGCAGCGAATCGAACCGACAGAATCTCCACCTGGCACACAGGTCATCGTCCGCAACCTTTTTTTCACTGTACCTGCGCGCCGAAAATTCCTGCGTACCGATGCCACGGAACTGCGCTACATCAGCGAGACGATGATCCGCTACGGGCTGAGCTATCCAGACCGCAGCTGGAAGTTCCACGATGGGGGTGGAGTGGTGTTCGATTTGGTTCCCCAGCCACTGCTCGAACGAATCACTGCACTTTTCGGCTGCGAGGTAGCCGCAAGTCTCATCCCTGTGGATTATCAAACCGATGTTGTCCGCATTGAAGGATACATCGGGCTGCCGGCGATTGCACGGACAACGAAAGCATCGCAGTACCTGTTTCTCAACCACCGCCCCATCGTGAGCCGTGCGCTTGTCCACGCGATTTACCAGGGCTACGAGCACTTGCTCGACAAAACCGAGCATCCGTTCTTTGTGCTCTTTCTGTGGCTCGATCCAGAACGAGTGGACGTCAACGTCCATCCGCAAAAGCACGAGGTAAAGTTCGACGATGAGCGCGCGATGTATCACGCTGTCCATGAGGCAGTGCTGCAGAGTATGCGAGAACATGGGCTGGTCCCAACACTCCGTGTGGAGAGCATCGAAGCAGCCGTGCCACTTGTTGCTGTGCCATCAGGTGCTGCTACGCCACCGCTTGTGGTCAATCGGCTCACGGGGGAAATCGTACCACTTCAGGAGCAGCCCTTGCGGCGCTCTCCAGCGCAGCAATCGAGTCGGCCGGCGCTTCGAACGGAACGACCAGCATGGCAGCCAGCCAGTGCAGAACAGCTGGAACAGCTCCTTCAGCCTGTGCCTCCAGCACAGCAGTCGCTCAGCATTGAGCAGTCCCGATCACGGCGACTCTGGCAGATGCACAACAAGTACATCTTCGTTCAAACCGACGATGGCATTATGATCATTGACCAGCACATTGCCCACGAACGTATTCTCTACGAACGCGCGCTCGATGCGATGGAGCGTGCCGCTGGCGATCGCTCGCAGCGTTTGATGTTCCCCGTTACTGTCCAGCTGACTGCTGCTGAACGCGCGATCTATCGCGAGGTGGAAGATGACCTCCATCGCCTGGGGTATGATTCGCATCTTCTCAATGACGGTGCAACAGTCGAGCTACGTGCTGTCCCGGTCGAGATCCGAGTGGGAAGTGAAGGAGCCTCACTCCGTGAAATTTTGGAGCAGTACGCTGAATACCAAACGATCCGCCCAGCAGCAGCACGCGATAATCTGGCTGCCTCCTTCGGATGCCGGGCAGCAATCAAAGCAGGCGATCCCTTGACGCAAGAGGAAATGCAGCAGCTCATCGAGGACCTCTTCCGCTGCCGAACCCCAGAGGTCTGTCCACACGGCCGGCCTGTCATGATCCATTTCCCGCTGCGGGAGCTCGATCGTCGGTTCGGTCGTACTTCGTAGCTCACGGCTCGATGAAGCACATCCATTTTGTCGGGATTGGAGGCATTGGCATGAGCGGCTTGGCGGAAGTCGTCCACGCGCGGGGCTTCGCTGTCAGTGGCTCTGACCTTGTCGCCTCAGAGAACACCGCGGCACTCCAGGCTCGTGGCATTCGGATTGACCTTGGGCACGCAGCTGAACATGTCCGCGGTGCAGATCTTGTCGTGTATTCGAGTGCAGTCAATCCAGACACAAATCCCGAAACGCTCCAGGCACGGCGACACGGGATACCGATTCTTCGCCGAGCAGAACTTCTTGCACACGTGACACGGCTGGGCAAGTCGCTGGCAATTGCTGGTACACATGGGAAAACGACGACGACATCGCTCTGTGGGTTAGTCCTCATCGCGGGGGGATACGATCCTACCGTTATCGTCGGCGGCCGTTTGCATGATTTCGGCGGTTCGAATGCGCGGATCGGCAGTGGCGAGTGGTTCGTGGTCGAAGCTGATGAGTACGACCGCTCGTTCCTGCAACTGACTCCAACGGTTGCCGTTATCACGAACATCGAACCGGAACATCTCGACGTTTACGGTTCCTTCACCGCGATCGAAGAAGCATTCGAGGCATTTGCACGCAATGTCTCGCTGCTGGGAGCTTTGGTCGTGTGCGGGGACGATCCTGGTTGCCAACGTCTTGCGGCGCGGCTGCCGCACCGTGTGGTAACGTATGGTTTCGGGCAACACTGTGCACTCTGCGCTGCAGACGTTCACACGATGGGAAGTGAGGCCATCGTTCGGGTGGTTCGCAATGGACAAGCGCTCGGCGATCTGCGACTCAAGATTCCCGGCGAGCATAATATCGCCAACGCCCTCGCAGCTGTTGCTGTCGGTCTTGAGCTGGATATTCCGTTCTCCGTGATTGCTGATGCGCTCGCGGAGTTCGGTGGAGTCATTCGCCGTTTCCACGTGCTCGGGGAGTATAGCGGTGTCACTGTCGTTGACGACTACGCTCACCATCCAACGGAAATCCGTGCAACACTCCGCGCAGCTCGGCAGCGATTCCCAGAGCGGCGCATCGTAGCAGTCTTCCAGCCGCACACCTACACGCGTACGCGGGACTTTGCGTCGGCGTTCGCCGATGCACTCTCTCACGCTGACATTGCGATGATCACTGACGTCTATGCAGCGCGGGAAGCACCAATCGAGGGTATCAGCGGAAGAACGATCCTCGAGCAACGGCCTGAGCCAACGGCACACTCACACGCTCAACGATCAAGCGCTGCGAGTATGATGCAATCGAGCGGGGCAGGTCACAGAGGAGGCTCGACAGTGGCGCAATTTTTCTATGCACCCACACTCGATGAAGTCAAGCACCATCTGGGCAGTATTCTCCAGCCTGGCGACGTCCTTCTGACGATGGGAGCTGGCAACATCGTCCAGATTGCTCAGTGGTTTTGCCAATCGAGAATCGCGTCCAGCAGCGTCTGCGACTAATTTTGCGCTTTGTTTGCAGTTTGTTGCATCACTCTCTCCAGAACGAATGCGCACCATCACCTTGCAGCTGATTGCTGTGTGTGCAGCTCTTACTCTTGTTGCGCAGCCTACTGGCAGTGCGAAAGCAAAGCGCACCCCAATCGCATCTCCAGCGCCCACGACGATTCTCGCCCGCGTTGGACCGGAGGTTGTCACCTACGAAGACATCGAGACGACGTACTTGCGCAATGCGAATCGTCCGCATAAATCGTTGGCGACGATGCCGCGCGATACGGTGCTTGAGTTTCTCCGGCTCTACACGAACTACCGCCTGAAAGTGCTCGATGCAATTGCGCGTGGTTATGACAAGGACTCTGCTGTCCTTTCAGAAGTTGCTGCCAATCGCCGCTTAGTTGCGGAGACCTTTCTCTACGAGAAACGCATCGTCGAGCCAAACGTCGAACAAGCGCTCCAGCGTCGAGCGTACGAGCTCAAGCCTGCGGTCATCGTCGTTACCATCCCGCAGGGAGAAAATGTGGATACGACGGCAGCCTATGCGAAAGCGATGGCATGTTTGCGACTGGTGCAAAGAGGTGATTCATTCGAGGAGGTCGCGCGCGATTCTTCCGATGATAAGGAGACCGGTCGCAATGGTGGTGTTCTGCCGTACATCACCGCACTCTCCGGTGTGATCCGCCCGTTGGAGGATGCAGCGTACGCTCTTGAGCCAGGACAGGTCTATCCGCATCCAGTACGTGCGCGGTTTGTGTACGTTCTTGTCAAGTTGCTCGATAAGCGTCCCCGCCAGCTGGTGCGTGTTCGACATATCCTTCTGGTGCCCCAGCAAGGAGAGGACTCACTTGCAGTCGAACGTCGTGCCGACAGCTTGCTCCACGTGTTACAGGGCGCACCACTTGAGCGCTTCGCAGAGGCTGCACGCCAACTTTCGAGTGATAAATCGAGTGCTGCAGGCGGCGGGATACTGGGCAACGGTGCGTTTTACTGCCGTTCACTCGGATTCGAGAGCGATAATCGCCGTCTCGTGCCGCAATTTGAAGATGTGCTCTTCTCGCTCCGCGATGGGCAGATTGGCATTGCGCGCACAGTCTACGG
>RFIK01000201.1 GCA_003695605.1 Chlorobiota bacterium | reverse complement strand
TCGAGCCGCCCGTTACGGAAGCGTTTCCAGAATGCGTTCGACATCCTCGAAGGTGACGTTTTCGTAGAAGTCTTCGTTGATTGCGATCATCGGTGCGCCGCCGCACGCGCCCATGCACTCGACTTCCTCGATCGAGTAGCGCCCATCGGGGGTGTGCTCGCCATGGCTGATGCCGAGCTTTTGGCAGAGTCGCTCGTAGAGCTCCTCACCACCGCGGAGCATGCACGATACGTTCGTGCAAACTTGAATGTGATATTTCCCCATCGGCTTTTTGAAGTACATCGTGTAGAATCGCGCCACACCAAGGACGTGCGCGTAGGGCAACTCCATGACGTCTGCCACAACGCGCATAACATCTTCCGACAGCCACCCCCACTTTTTCTGCGCCATCCAGAGTACAGGCATCAGTGCCGCCTTCGGATGGGGATACAGGCTCTTGAGGCGCTCGATCTCAGCGCGTTCTTCCGGTGTAAACGACAGCGTTTGTTCCATCGGCAAATAAGATGTCTGGTAGCACACCCGTGCAAAACTACTACCGCCGCCGGCTGAAGAGCATTGCGTAGAGCCAAATTTTGGCGGCAAGCCAGAGCTTATGCGGCGTCCGAACTCTAAAACGCCGGTGGAAGACGTCGAAGTTACCAAGCTCGATTTTCTCCAACAGCCGGTAGTAAATCGCATCCATGATCTCAGCCGGATAGAGCGTGCGGCGCTCATCGGGATGCAGAACGGCGCGAGCACGGTTGTAATACGACCGTGCTCGCTGCGCCTGGAAGCGCATCAGCTCGACGAACCGCGCATCGTAGACTTCGGCCAGCAGATCAGCTTCGCTGTATCGAAAGCGTTCGAGATCTTCGAGCGGAAGGTAGATGTAGCCGCGATCTTTATCCTCCTTGACATCGCGGAGGATATTGGTCAGCTGCAGTGCGTAGCCGAGATTGATCGCGTACTGTTCGGTTTCATCGTATCGGTAGCCGAACACGTGGATGCTCATCAGCCCCACCACACTGGCAACACTGTAACAGTAGCTTTTGAGCTCTTCGAAGGTGCGGTAGCGCCGCTGGACAAGATCACGCTCACAGCCATCAATGAGCGTCAGCAGGTACTGCTTCGGGATTGCAAAGCGCTCGACGACCAGCTCCAGCGGACGCACCAGCGGTGAGAGCGTTCCATTGCCCGCCATTGCATCAACTTGCTGGCGCCACCACTGGAGTTGCCTCCGCCGCGCTGCGAGATCGGCATGTTCCGTAATAGGCTTGCGATCAACGATTTGGTCAATTGTGCGGCAGAATGCATAGAGCGTCGTGATCGCCTGCCGTATCTCGCGTGGCAGCAGCGAAAACGAGTAGTAAAAGCTCGTCATCGAACTGGTCACAAGCGCTTCCATCGCTGGCAGCAAAGCTACGATGTGCGGGGCGCAAACAGTGTCGCGCCAAGGATCGCAGGTATGTGCCACCACCGTAGCCGCGGGCGGCGACTGAAACGTTCCCCTCTCCGTTGGCACGCCCTCCACACAACCGACGCTGCAGCGAAGGTCGCACGCACCTGCAAGCGCAGTCGTTTCCTCCGCACAGCCTGACTGAGCGCAATGCCAGCTGGCAGCAACCGACCAACCATTCGATCGAAGCGCCCAGCGATCATTGTTCGCAGGTCTGCTGAGCTAGAAAGCTCTGCCCATGTCAGGGGCTGTCCTCCTATCCATTCATGAGGGATCGTCGAGCGCCCGCGCTGGAGATCGCATCCAATGTCCTGCCAAAAGTTGAGCACTTGCAGCCCCGCACAGAATGCATCCGAATGCGGCGCGGTGCGCTCGTTCCATTCCCGTTCCAACCGCAGCATGAGTTCCCCAATCGGCGCAGCAGAATTCGAGCAGTAGGCTAGCACTGCTTCTTCGGTAGGGAATTGCTCGAGTGCAGCATCGAAGCGGAACGCGTCGAGTAAGCGTCGGAAGACGTCAATTGGCAGCTGGTTGCGCACAATTGTCCGTGAAAGGGCGCGCATAATTGGATGCTGCATCGGTGGATCGGAAAGCCAGCGTTCGAGCATATCGAGCAGTGCGCACTTTTCCATCGCTGGCTGAGACGATTCATCGGCAATATCGTCGGCAAGCCGCGCGAACGCATAGATTGCAGCAATATCATCACGCTTGTTTCCAAGCGCAAGCTGCGCGACGGGGAAATTCTCGTAGTGCCCGAACGCTATCTGGCGGCAACGGTGATACGCCTCCGCATCGGACTTCACTGCCCACGCGCCAGAATCAGCGCGCAAGAGGCTATCGCGAAGCTCAGCGGCAAGTGCCACAACACCACTACTATCGGCTGTAGATTTCGGCGCGGTAGTCCTCGATGTCGGCTTGCTGGCGTAGGTTGTTCAGCCAGGTGAAGAACGCGTTCTGCAGAGCTTCCTGACGCTTGCGACGGGCGATTGCTTCGATGCCGGCTTGGCGGTTGTTCGGATCGGCTGGGTGCTTTTCTCGGACCAGAACGATGTAGTAGCCCGCTTCGCCACGAAGCGCCGGCGAGATTTTGCCGACAGGCTGCTTGAAGGCTTCCACCGCAATCGCAACATCGGCACCTGTTGGAAGCTGACCTTGCTCAGTCACCCGTGCAGCGCTGAAAACCCGCAGCGTTGAATCAATGGTGCGCACTGCTTCTAGCGTGCCAGCGTGGTGCAGCTGCGCTGCGAGTTTTTCCGCGCGCTCTTTGAGTTGGTCTACTCGCTTCCAACTCATCAGGCGCTGCCGAATCTCATCGCGCACATCCTCAAGCGGCTTGATGCCTTTATCGCGAACGGCGGAGACTTGCACGACCGTGTAGCCGTAGAAGCGCAGCTCGAAGGGACGCGACACATCACCGAGTTTATGACTGAATGCAAATTGCGTGACCTCCATCGAACCCAAGAACGGCTGCGTGTTGTCGAAAAAGACCGACTCAATAGCCTGTTTGCCCAAACGCTTGGCGAGTGAATCAATGTTCTCACCATTTTCGAGCTGTTGCGCCACGCTATAGGCCTGGCGGAGGATGGCTTTTTTCGTTTGGGGCGAGACGGTGTAGGCAATCTCAATCTCGCTGTATTCGAGCGATTCAGTCTTTTTGTCGGTAACCTTGATGATGTGGTAACCGAACTGCGATTCGACCGGACCTACGATGCTTCCAACCGTCGCTGCGAACGCTGCATCCTCGAACGGTTTGACCATTCTCCCTCGGGTGAAGTAATCCAAATCACCACCCCGGGATGCAGAGCCTTTATCCTCGGAGACTTCCTGAGCGACCTTAGCGAAATCTTCTCCTCCACGCACACGCGCTAAAACTTTCTCGGCTACCGTGCGTGCGCTGTCCTTGTTGTTGCCAAAGCCGATCAGGATGTGACTTGCACGAACGGCGGTATCGGTACTCGGTCCGCGGTAGTCGAGGCGGAAGAAGTACGTCTTGTTGTTGAGTGTGACAGGACCAGCGACACCGCGAACCGCAAGACCACCAATGAATGCTTGCTTTGCAGGATCGAGCTCTGTCGGTTTTGTGACTTTCTGGGTATGCCCCCCGATAGTTGCAAAGTAGTGGGAGAATACTGAATCACGCTTTGACGGGTCGCTCTGGGCAGCAAGGTCAGCCGAAACCTGATCGATCAGCTTTCTCGTTCGGGCAGAATCGCTGCTCGACGGAACGATCGGGAAGTTGATGTACTTGATCTTTCGCATCGCTCGTGTTTTGAAGTACTGCTTGTGCGAATCATAGTAGGCGCGCACTTCCTCGTCGGTGACTGCATTCGGCGGTAAACTGACCGAGAGCGCATTGAGGAAAATGTAATCCATCGCCAGATATGCGTTCTCCGCCGTGTAGCGGCGATCGAGATACGTCGGCGAATAGATTGCAGCCGACCACCCCGCCAGGTTTTGCAGCTTTTGCTGCATCTTTTGGAGCAGAATCGAATTTTCAATTTCAATGAGATTCCGCTTCCACTTGGCAACTTCAGCTTCCTTGTCTATGCTCGGATCATCGGGGAGGAGATCGGCGTAGCTATCGGGATTGGTGACAAGCTGAACGTAGCGGTCACGGTGGAAGACACCTGCAGAATCGGTGAATGCCTGCTTGAGGTAGCTCGGCGGGTCAACCAGCAGTGCATCGGCAATTTCTGCCGCCGTAACGAACAGTCCTGCGCGCTCGGCTTCCTTGCGCATCAGGATTTCGTTGACGTACTGGTTCCACACTTGCTCCCGAACAAGGTTGTCGTCAAGGTCTTGCTCGATACCTTGTTGCTGCATCTGCTTGCGCTGCTGCTCGGCGACCTGGCGGACCCGCTCCTCGAAATCTTTGTAGAGGATTTTCTCCCCCTCGACAACCCCGACAACCGTCGTTGGGCGCACAGCACCGCCGAAGTTAAAGATCTCCGGCAAATTGACATCACCGAGCACCATCAGAATCAAAAACGTCACGATCACTCCCCCGATCATCCACGGGGATAGCGACCGCATGCGTTCCATCATGCCCATAGCATTGGTTTGGCGTGAAAAACTTACAGGCGGCAAAATTACACTGTGGGTAGTTCCTCCGAGACCGCCCGATTGCGGAGCCCCGTAGATTTGTCATTGAAACGATCACGCACATGCACCCTATGAAGCTCGGTAAGTACACAGTTCGCCTGCTCGATGCAGGACGCTTTGGACTCGACGGCGGCGCGATGTTTGGCGTCGTCCCCAAACCGCTCTGGAGCAAAGCGTACCACCCTGGGGACCAGGTCAACCGTATTCCGATGGCAACGCGCCTTCTGCTTATCGAATGGGACGATCGCCGTCTGCTGGTGGATACCGGCAACGGCACAAAGCTCTCGCCGAAGTTGCAGGAGATCTACGCGATTGACACTGCGTACCCAGCGCTTCCACGATTGCTCGTCGAAGCGGGTATCCCGCCAGAGAGCATCACCGACGTTGTGCTGACGCATCTGCACTTCGACCATGCCGGCGGCGCAACAACTATTGATGGCTCCGCTATCGTCCCGACCTTTCCGAACGCTCGATACTACGTCCAAGCAGACCAACTCGCCTGGGCGCGCAACCCAACGGAGAAGGACCGCGCATCGTTCATGCCGGAAAACTACGAGCCGCTGGTCGAGGCAGGGCTGCTCGATTTAGTCGAAGGGAGCGTCCACCTCACACC
>RFIK01000200.1 GCA_003695605.1 Chlorobiota bacterium | reverse complement strand
GTGTCGTGAGATGGGTCGCGCTGGCAATTGGTGCTACTCTGCTCGGGAGCTGCTCCTCTCGGGATGAGGGGCCATATCGCTTGGACGTCGAATACGCAGAGCTACCTGAGGCCAGTGGACTTCGTGCGCCAGCTTATGATCAGAGCGGGGCGCTGCTCGGATACAGCGAGGCACGCCATGCCATCGTTCAGCGTTCGAAGCAGGGAGAGCAAGTGGTGCTTGAGATCCGCGACAGTGTCCACGATGTTACCTGGGATGGTGAGCACCACATCCTCGCACTGAACGTTGGCGATGCCATCAGAATCCTTCAATTCGAGAATAATCGCATGCTCCGCGTGCTTTACCAGTGTGCAACGCGTCGAGGACGATTTCTTCCCACCGATCACGCTGCTCGATGGGCTTGGCTATCGAGCGACGGGCAACTTGTTGTACAACACGCTGGCGATACGATATCTGCATTGGCCGGTCGCGTGCTTGTGCGTGATGGCGCCAAACTGTTCTATGCCATGAGCGATTCAACGCTAACAGTGCTCGATGACGGCGGCGATCGCTTGCCGGACATTGTCGTCTGGGAAGCAGTTGCGGTGCACTCTGGACGGAAGCGGTTTTCCGGAGTTATTCCAACCAAGCTCGACCGCGCCGCTGCCACTGCACGTCTGGCAGCAGCTATTGTCCATGCCGGCGGAAGCTACGCAATCGAATGGTACCGTCCGACAGTGCAAGGAGAGGTTGTCTCCGACGCGCAAACCTTGTTGCCACAGATGCTCCTGGAGCCGAAGGGAATGCTGCTATGCGGCGATACTGCTATCGCCATCTTCCGTAATGGCGTTGCTGTAGCAACGCAGCGAAGCGTTCTTGCGGTTTCGCTTCGTACCGTAGCATCCAGATTGCGCCGTGTGCAGTCCAGTGTGCAGCAGGATGGTCGCATCCTGCTCAGTGATGGGAGCAGTGCTGTTGTGCTTACATTCCGCTCGAATCCGTGGTGGTGGGTTGAGCGGAGCGTGCCGATCCTCTACCGCATCGCACTTGTGCTCATCGCTATCGTTGTCCTCGTCGGAATTCTCAGCCGCATTGGGCGTTATCGTCGGTTGGTCGGTGCACTACTGGAGAAGGGCTCGCGCGGTGCACTCATCGTCGTTGATCGCCGTGGACGAGTGCGGCGGCTCAATTCGGTTGCGCGTCTGTGGCTTGGGATCGAACGGGGAACTCCGCTTGGGCGGCTGCTTCCACAGTACCTGCGCAATCGCTGGTCGCCTCTTGGGGAAATTGTCAGCCAGTCGCTCTCGCTTCGCGCGAGCATGGTGCGCGAAGTTGCCATCACATCCGATGGCACTGAACAGCGGTTTATCGTCGCGGCTGAGCCGCTCTACGGCATGTTTGCTCGGTTTGAAGGTTTGCTTATTTCCCTGTGGGATGTTACGCCACAGTACCAGCAATGGCAGCTTCTCAACTGGGCGCAGTTAGCGCACGATCTGCAGACCTCTGTGACCACACTTCGCCTCGATGCTGAGCAGCTCGCGAGTGCCGTATCGCCGAACGGACGTGAACTGCAACAGCGGATTCTCCGTCAGGCGAGTACGTTACTGCAACGCTTTCGCGATCTGGTAGCGCTCGGTCGCGGAGACCAAGCCATGCTCGAAGAATGCGCCGTCGCTGAACTCTTCGCAGAAATTGCCAGCGACCTCGAAGCGGTCGTTCCTGCACAGATTTCGCTCGTGATTCGTCCTACACCGCTGGTCGTCAGACTCGATCGCCGCCGAATCCTGCGCGCACTGCACAATGCGGTTACCAACGCGATCCGTGCGATTGGCTCGCGCGAAGGGATAGTGGAGCTCTCCGCTACACTCGCAGCCGAGAGCATTGTCCTAACTGTCCGCGATACGGGCGTTGGCATGGATGAAGAGACGTGTCGGAAGATGCAGCAGCCACTGTTTACGACGCACCGTGCTGGCCACGGCCTCGGTTCGGTGATCATGCAGCAGATGGTGCGCGCTCACGGCGGATGGATCGAGGTTCGCTCGTGCCCTGGTGAAGGGACGACCGTCATGTTCCACTTGCCACGTTCACTCTATGTACGACACCAGCGTTGACCCACGTTCGCTCCGAAGCATTGTCCATCGCCGCCGAGGTGCGGCGTTCGATTATGGGACCAAACGCATAGGGTGGGCTGTGTGCGATGAGTATCACGTCACGATTACGCCAAAGGGGATGTTTGATCGCCGATCTCCCTCGTTGTGGGAGGAAATCCTCCAAGCCCTCGACCAGGAACGCATCGGGTTTTGCTTGGTTGGCGTCCCACTCCGCGATGATGGAACAATTCCACCAGTTACATTCGAGATTGATCGCTTTTCTCGCGAACTTGAGGAGCGGAGCGGCCGCCCTGTCATCCTTGTGGATGAGTCGTTTAGCTCACGCCGTGCCGTAGCGACGATGCTCGAAATTGGTGATCGGCGGAGTACACGCCGTCGGCGCGGCAGAACCGATGAAATTGCCGCAGCACTAATACTGCGCGATTTTCTCGAAGATGCGGGATGAAAACGCTGCTGGT
>RFIK01000199.1 GCA_003695605.1 Chlorobiota bacterium | reverse complement strand
GTGCCGTGGAAGTATCGAGCTGCTTGTGGCGCAGTGCTGCACGCTTGAGGAAATCGCTTCGCAATTGCACAATCCGGCGTTCGCGTACGATCTGCTCGGCGAGTGCAGCGTGCTCCTGCTCGAGGCCGAATAGTTCGAGTAAAAATTGCTCAACTGCTTCTGCAGCACGCATCAGCGTTGTGCTCTGGCTTGGTGTGGGATGCTGTTCCACACCCTGCTGTCGCAGCTGCGAGAACGCTGCATATCCGTCGGCGTCACGCGCTGCAAAGTATGCTTCCCATCGCTCGTAGAGCCGGCGAAGCCCGTATGGCGAGTGCAAGTCCGCGTATGTAAAACCGAACGAAAGGTGAAGAGTCTCTGGCATTGGTCAACGATTCCGTGAGTGGCTCAACAACGAACAAGGCGGGACTTTATGTTCCTCAGTTCCGTTATGGAGGCAGCTCCACGCGCTCACCATCGCGACAGAGGACACCCTCGCTGGCCATCTGATCGGCAAGGTTCCGGAGCCATGCCACATCGTCGGCGGCTGCCGATCCGAAGAGCAACTGAGCGCACTCTGCAAGTGTGCAGCTCGAACGGTGCCGGAGCAGTTCAAGAAGCCGACCACGCCAGAGTCGGCGCGGCACGGTGCGGTAGCAGGGTTCCTCCTTCGCCTGCTGCTTTCCCGGTTGAAGCATCCCAGCCGATCTGCAGTGGCGCCGTAGTGGGCACTTGCTGCAGCGCGGCGAGCGTTTAGTACACACCAGCGAACCCAAATCCATGAGCGCCTCGTTCCACCACCGTCCGCCACCGCGGGGGAGAAGTTGCTCGGCAATGCAACGCACAATCCCGATTGGCATTCGTTCTGCTTGGCACTTGAGCGGGAAGAAAACCCTGCTGAGTACACGCTGGATGTTGACATCTACAACGGCAACGTCTTTGCCATAGGCAAAGACGGCAATGGCACGTGCAGTATAGTCGCCAATTCCAGGAAGCATCCGCAGCTGCGCCAGATCCGCCGGTACAATACCATCGAACCTGGCGACGATCGCGCGTGCGCACTCGTGCAAGTGCACTGCACGGCGATTGTACCCTAACCCCCGCCATGCAACGAGGACATCCCGTCGTGAGGCACCAGCAAGATCTTCCAGCGTGGGGAAGCGTTCCAGAAATCGCTCGAGTGCTGGCTCGACACGCCAGACTTGCGTTTGCTGCAGCATAACCTCCGCAACAAGCACTACGTATGGATCGCGCGGCTCGGTGCGCCAGCGAAACATCCGGCGGTACGTCCGGTGCCACTGGCGGAGCCTCTGGCGCAACCAAAGCGCAGAGGGTTTTCTATCTTCGCGCAGTACTTTTCGGTTTGTTGTTCCACATTTTTCTTGCATGGCGATGTTGCGCTTGGTGATTGCTACGCTGCTTGTGCTGGCAGGATCAGCGGTTACATGGTGCCAAATTCCGCAGCGCACTCTTCAGCCAACAGACACCACCGCACCGCGCCCTCCAGTAGCGCTGGACGTCCAGCCATACTACGGTGTTGGCTTTCAGCTTGGCTTTGTCTCAGGGGTTGGGTTTTCGTTTCGCTACACTTCGCCCCAGCGCTTTGCTCTCGAGGTCAACGCTGGCTATGTCACTGCTGGCAAAAATCGGGCATGGTACTCCTTCGGAATCGAAGGGCAGTACCAGTTCGATAACTCGCTCGACTCCCGGTTCTACGGACTCGCCGGGCTTGGCTACTATGCAGATGACAAAGACTCAGTGGGCAATGTTCTGTCGTACCCGACACGATTGGGACTTGGAGTCGGGTACGAATGGTTCATCTCACGGGCAGCAGCTATTGCACTCGAAGTGCCGCTGACGTTTTTCATCGGTGAGCCGGGCGTGCAGGTGTACCCGACCGTTCAATTCGGCATCATTTACTACTTCCGCTGATGCTACCTTCGCCGTACGACCCGGCGCGCGTTCTCACGATCGGCATCATCGGTGGTGGGCAGCTGGCGAAGATGACCGCGATGGCTGCCTATCGGCTGGGTTTGCGTGTTGCGATCATTGAACACGGCGCAAACTCTCCTGCAGGCGTAATGACAAAGCTCGAATTTCCGCGCGGCTGGACCGATGCAGAGGAATTGGAGCGCTTCATCACCGTCAGCGACATCATCACGCTCGAGAACGAATTCGTCGCGCCAGAGCTGCTCGAGCAGATCGCTCGGCGCCGGCTGGTCTTCCCCGAACCCAAAAGCGTTGCACTTGTGCGCGATAAGCTCGTTCAAAAACGCACGATGCGCACCGCCGGCATTCCAACACCCGCCTTTGCCGATGCCGATTCTCCAGAAGCAATCGCCGACTTTGCTCGTGAGCATGGCTATCCTGTCGTTGTCAAAACGCGGACGTTCGGCTACGATGGCTATGGCAACGCGCTTGTCGGTTCTGAGCAGGAGATCGCGGCAGTGTGGCATCGCTTTCGATCGGGTGAACATCCCCGCGCGCTCATGGTCGAATCGTTCGTGCACTTCCGCATGGAGCTTGCTGTGATCGTTGCACGGAATCGGCGAGGGGAGTGCGTCGTCTATCCATGTGTACAAACCATCCAGGAGAACCACATCTGCCGCGCTGTAGTTGCCCCTGCACCACTCGAGGAGCGTTACCGGCAGCAAGCGCAGAGGATTGCGCAGCGCGCTGTCGAAGCGATCGGCGGGGTAGGGGTGTTCGGGGTCGAGCTCTTCTTGGGTAGCACGGGGGAACTCCTCTTCAATGAGATTGCGCCGCGTCCGCACAACAGCGGGCATTACACCATCGAAGCGTGCCAAACCTCACAGTTCGAGAACTGCGTCCGTGCGGTGTGTAACCTTCCGCTCGGCGATCCCGCAATGATCGTCCCCGCAGCAGCGATGATCAACCTGCTCGGCGAGCGGCATGGTACTGGAATTCCCGACAGCCCCATCGAAGCGCTCCGCCACGGGCACGCATGGCTGCACATCTACGGCAAAAACGATTCGCGCATCGGCCGGAAAATGGGTCACATCACTGCCGTTGGAGCAACGGTCGAAGAGGCTCTCCACCGCGCCCGTACTGCCGCTGATGGCTTTGTCTGGTAAGGGATTTTCCTTAGCCGGATGCAGCTAAATTTGCTCTATGGCACGCTTCTTCCGTCGCTGGGCGCAGTACCTGCGTGCTGCCGATGATTGGCTCGAAGCCGTTGGATTTCCGCTCCGCTTCCACGATGTCCGCACTCTGGCTTGGAGCATTACCCTCCTTGCGCAAGAAGGGTGGTGGGGAACGCTTGCCGTTGCTCTCAGTCTCGCAACGTTGCTGGGATTTGCTGCTCTTGTACCGCTGGAGCCAGAGATTGCGCAGCAATGGCTCGGAATGCCGGGCACGACGCTCTTTTTGGCTTTTCTCAGTGCGTTCTGCTTTGCGGTCTTGGGAAGCGCGATTCATCCATTGCCAGCCGCCGCCCGGCTCCTTGTCGCCGCCTACCTGGTGTGGTACTTGCTCCTGGGACCATTCCTGACATTGCCTCGGTGGCTTGCGTTAGTGCCGGTATGGATTCTCTTCATTGTCGAGCTGCAACGGCGACCGCGATGGTATTGGGTTGTTGGGTGGTCTCTCTTGCTCGGAAGGCTCAGTTGGCAGCTTACCAGTCCCGTTGAGCTTTCGATTGCTGCGTGGGCGGCGTTCTACACTGCTCTCGGCTTGCTTGTGAGCAGAGTGTCTCTGCTCGAGCGCATAGATGGTCGAATCGTGCTCTTTGCTGCTCTCGGCACCATCTATGCCATAGCAGGGCTTGAGGACATCGCAACGCTCTCGGAAACTGTCCGCACCGGCATTGATGCAATCGGGGATTTTGTCGGTGTGTTCTGGATTTGGCTGGCGGTTGATTTGATCGAAGACGCAACGCGCGCAGCATACCACGTCGCTCGACGGCTCCAGCGGTGGTTTACCCGCCGAGCGCAT
>RFIK01000198.1 GCA_003695605.1 Chlorobiota bacterium | reverse complement strand
CGTTTCAATCCACGCGCCCGCGTGGGGCGCGACTGCAGAAGCACAAGCTTCCATCACACTGCAATTTACACACAACGCTTCGCTAACCCCCCATCCCCACCCCCATCGGCACCCTGATCTTCTACACCTTGCGTTCTCGGATGTCTCCAACTATCAGCATGTTGCGCACTTCCGCTAACCACCCAGGAAATACTCTCCAACTTCGGTTAGCGCTCAGGGTCGTACACAAAATCGTGCCAGCTCCATGTGGGCCTCGACCGCACAGTTCACGATGCATACTGACACGCTACAATCTGCATACCCACATGAGGCAGGACCTGAGTCGGCTGCATCAAAAGATCAGCGGGTCATCAATGCTCTGGACAACCGCAGCACCATGATGCTCTACCCGCTGCTGCCAATTATTCCCCAAAAAGTAGAATCGCAGACTATCCTCGTTCGGATTGTACGTCTCTAAAAGCCGCTTGCGCAATACTAACCAATCACCCTCCGAAATGTTACACTCAAAAACCGATTTCTGCACCCTTATGCCGTAATTGAGGCAATGCTGTGCAATTTGTCGCAGACGCCGCGCGCCCTCGGGTGTGACAGTCGAAACATCGTAACTGACAAGCACCATCATTGCTACTTGACCACAAATGGTGGGTACTCTTGGATATCGCCGCGGATGTACCGCGCCAGTAATTGCGCTTGCACAAATGGAACGAGCCCAACGGTCATCTTTTCCTGGAGGAACGGATGCGTAATCTCCTCCTGTTTCCGTTGCTGGTATGCAATGATAACGCGCTTTCGGGCAGCATCACTTATGCGGACTTCGCCCGATGGCCGAAGCTCGAAATCCTCAGCAGTAATCTGCCGAAGATTAACCAGCGAAAACAACATTCGATCACCGAAGTACGCACGGAATTCCTCCATCAAATCAAGAGCCAGACTCGGTCTTCCCGGCCGTACTCGGTGAAAGAATCCTACGTAGGGATCAAGACCTACAGACTCGAGAGCAGAGCAAATGTCGTTTGTGATGAGCGCATAGAGAAACGAAAGCAACGCATTTGACCGATCACGTGGCGGGCGCCGCAAACGTTGCACAAATGCAAAGTCCTCCTGTTGCGCTGTAAAAAGATGCGCTGCGACACTGAAGTAAAGCTGGGCACATTCTCCTTCGTAGCCACGCAATTGTTCAAGCGAGCTCACGCGCTGGAGCATGCGAATCCGATGAGCGAACGTATCCGTAATCGGTCGCAGTAAACGCTCCACTGCTGCATCGGGATGGTTTCGCATGTGGCGGAGGAGCATCGAACGGTAGTTGGCAATTTTTGCTGCCACAATCGGACGTGCTACTGCAAGGCTGCGCTGTTCATCACTGGCGATCGCATAGTGTGCCATGCGCAAGAGCACGTTGCCATGGGTATTGCCAGTCACTCGTGCTAAGAACGTCCCTGTGGTCGAAAGAAAGCTGATGCTAACGTCACGCTCGGTGCAGAACGCCATCAGCGCCGGTGAAATTGGTTTGAAGCCAAAGCAAACAATGCTCCCAATCGAACGAACCGGTGCCTGAAAGGCTTTCTTTCCCTCGATTTCAACGACGAACGTTTCGTGATCTTTCCGAAGGTATGCGTCCTCTGAGGTGATGTAGAGCGTGTTGAGATGTTTTTTCATTTGCCCTCCGATGGCGGGTTATAGAGCTCGTGCATGTACCGTTCCAATCGCTTCGTGTTCTGCGCTTTTGGCTGACAGAGATCGAGCAATGAGCAGCTCAGGCACTTTGGCTCGTACCGCGCTGGCGGCAGCTGCCCAGATTGGAGCATCGCACGTACTGCAGCAATGGTTTCGAGCGTCTCCGCACGGAGTGCATCGTCGAGCTCGATGAGCAGCCGCCGCCGCGTCTTACCATAGAAGAACGCACCGTGCCGGATCGTACAGTCCATCATCTCCTCCAGGCAGAGCGCTTGCGCACACAGCTGGACATCGTCGCTGCGATCGCGCTTTGGCGCCCCGACCTTGTACTCGATGGGCAGAATGTTCCGATTGCCGCTGTCGTCGTCAATCTCAACGACGTCGCAGATACCCGTGATGCCATAGCGAAACGAGGCAATCCGCATCCCACGGACAATGTGGAGGCCGTCGTCACGTTCTTCATCGGGCCGATGAACGACCTCGTGGAAGAGCATGCCGCTGGTGGTCAGGACGTTATCCTGCCAGATGTTATCGAGCGCTAACAAGCCACATTGGCGCTGGCAAAAACGCCAGTGCTGGAGCAAATTGATCGGCAGCAGTTCGTCTTCACTGTACATGGCTGCGCGTAACGCCGCGACGGTCGAAGGCACCTGGATGACCCCGATGATGATTCCTCCGCAGGTGGCTACTCCACTGGCACCTCCAACCGTGGCGAAGCTTCAATCGGCTTACCGTCGATCAGGAGCTCGTAATCGTCAAACGAGCGCGGCGGACCTGCGGAACGGCGGCGATGGGTCACACGCTGGAACAGTTCGTGCGCGGGTCTGTTGCCAAGCGGAGACCCATGCTCGAAGATGACCAATGCACGTGTGCTCATCAGTCCCCGTGCAGCCGAGCGATCGTGTTCGAACATGTGTTCGAGTGCTTCCCAGAACAGCTTCAGATCTTCGGCCGAAAAACCAGTTTGCTGCGCCAGAAATGGTGAGATAAAGCCATGAGCGCGATAGAGTCCGTAGGGCACGGTGTATTTGCGCCCCATCGTACGGTTATCGCCTTGCTGCTTGGCAGCCTCTTCTTCGGTCGTCACCGCCATGCGTGTAATCGAGTGCTCGAGTGCAACGATCGGCTCGACCGAACGTGCGAAGGTTAGCTGGACCGGTCCTCGCACTTGGCCACAGTTGATCCCGGTGGTCATGACAGCCCCGAAGGTACGGATGTCGTAGAACGTCTGGCACATCCACTGACGGGCGTCCTCGACGGCATCACCTCCTGTTCGTTTCTTCGACTCCTTTTTCTCGAGCAGTTCCTCCGCGCCGATGGCCTTGTACGCGCGTTTGTGCTGCTCGTTGAGGATGGCTTTTTCCTTGACGTAGATCTCGTACGGCGACTGGTTCTCTTTGGTAAGCAGAACGTAATTGCGCACCTTCCGTTTCAAGCAGACATCGGTGACAAGACCGATGCCTGTTTCGGCATCAACACGCGGAAGATTTCCCGCATCTGGATCGCCGTTGGGATTGCCATCGTGCACGTCGAAGTAGAGCACAAAGTCGTAGCGACGGGTAATGGGTTCCATTGGACTCACGACACGATTGGTGAAACAAACATTACGAAGCCGCTGGGGCGGATTCTTTCGGTTTGAAAAAGTCCTGGCGCTGGTGGTAGTACCCGAGCGCAAACTCTGCCTGCTCTTGCATGCTCAGTTGAGCGGGAAAGGTGCCGAGCGGCTCGATGATCTGCCCAACGAGCTTTTCGAAGTAGGTCACAAGCTGTGGGCTGTCGAGCTTGCCGATGTGGTGGTTTTTGAGTTTGAGCAACTGCGGGAAGACCGCCACTGGCGTTGCTGAAGCCGCGCCGTAGAAACGATCGCGGATGGTCGCGTTGATGCCTGGCTGTGCTGCTTCTTGGATTCGCTCGAGCACAGCAAAGAGCCGCCCCAGCAGGTACGCTGGGCGCGTGTTGGTAGGATCGAGTGCCATCGTAACCTCCGAAGAAAAGTGATGGGACATACGGCGAAGGCGAACAAGACTTGCTTTCAGAATTGCGGCACGCGCGTAGGTGACCGACTGCTCGGCGCGTATCCGCCGAATGCACTGCTGCAGCAGCGTTGCAGGGTACGGCACACCGTCGAGGATGGATTCGACGATTTGCCCTTCGAGATTCGGTGCAAGATTTTCAAGCTTGCCCTGAAGGACGACTGCCTGCAGCAATCGGCGCAAAGGGAGGAACTCTGGGTCGTTTGGACCTCG
>RFIK01000026.1 GCA_003695605.1 Chlorobiota bacterium | reverse complement strand
GTTGGATTCTACATCAACGATACTGCCCAACGCTCGACAGCAACGTTCGCGAAGGGGCCTGCATTTGTTTCGCAAGAGGATCTTTTCTGTGTGTACAAGGACACCGATCTCCGCGCCTACGAAATCGGAGAAGACCAAGCGCGCGCGCTGGGGTATCCACTACGCCTGCAGATCGAACAGACAATCTATTCCTGGGGGTTTGGTGAATATGGGCACTTCATTTTCATGCGTTTCAACATCATCAATCGCTCCCAAGATACACTTTACCAGTGCTGGATGGCACCAGCGATGGATTTCGACCTGGCCGCATTCCCAAACTATGCCGCCGGTGCAGCCAATGACCGTGTGAGCTACTACTTCCAGGACACAACACTCAATCTCGCTTATCAGTGGACAAATACAGACCGTGGCGAGCGGGGAAAAGGATTCGGCTATATTGGCATGAGCTTTTTGGAAAGCCCTGCCGTTGATGATCAATTCTTCATTCGGAAAGATCGGAGCTACTATCCGCTGAGCGAGCAATTGGGCCTGCGTACGTTCCGGAATTGGATTATTCAGAACGACCCGAGCACCGATATTCAACGCTACGACTTCATGGCCGCTGGTGTGCGTGAAGGGGATACCGGCCCTGGTGATAAACGATTTCTGATGGCAACCGGACCGTTCAACATGCTTCCTGGCGACACTGCACGTGTTGTCGTGGGTGTAATCCTTGCGCCACCTGTCAAAGAAGAAGCTGACGGAACGCAAGAAGACCTTGCTAATCTTGTTCGCCGCACGCGATTTGCACAGCGTGTCTATGACAACGGCTTTGCAGCACCTCAGCCGCCGGAAGCACCACAAGTGTCGTGGGAGCCGCTCAACCATGCGATTATCGTCAAGTGGGACACTACCAGCTACGCATCCTACGACCGCGAAGAGAAAGGGATGGATATTGTCGGTTTCCGCATCTTTCGGTCACGTGTGCCGACCCAGGATACGTTCGATGTAAACTTCATTCAACCATCGGCAGACTATCCCGGCGGGAAAAGCCCCTTCGGATGGAAGCAAATCGCAGAGTGGCGCGTACCATCACCGTTCTGGACTACAGCGATCCTCTCCGACAGCACCGACATCAATAGTGCACGCTATCCGTGGATTCGAGTATTCCCACGCACAGCGAAGGGCACACTCCGTCTCCTGTACCCAAGCTTCATCTCTGCAACCGACGTCACGAACGACAGTATCATCATCGTTCGCCGAGTACCGAACCTTGCCACGCAACCGTGGGCATCGTTTTGGAATGCCATCATCCCGCAAAGTGCTACCTCAACACAAACGCGATACGATACGCTTACGCTGGGCAAAGTCACTGTATTGCCGAACGGAGCAATTCCGCCTAACCCAACGAGCACCACTGACACGACCACGATGAACCAGGCGATGGCGAGCATCTGGTCCCAACTGGCGCGTGGGACGGTGCGATTGCAGTGGCTCTACGACGATTGGGTTGATGCGCAGTGGGCGCGCCAAATCATTCGCAACTATCTCGATAGCGTCACCAACGGTCGTTCATTCCTCGATGTCGGCGATGATAACGGTGATGGCGTTATTTCGCAGGATGAAGACCTTCGGCGCCGCGAAGAGATCCTCAACAACGTGGACTACTACTACCGTGTCTTGGCGATCGACGAGGGCGATTACTTCCAAGGCACGCCAGCGAAGACAAGTGTTGCGATTGATAAAATCAACGTCATCCAAGCCTTTGCACTGGGGAAGGGTCCTCACCGCGATCCAACAGTTACAGCCAACGAGGATCGCGACCGTCTCGGTGGACTCTACAACTTCCGCTTGACGCCCAAAGATGCTGATCGCTTCGCACAGCTGTTCTCTGGTCACGAAATTGAACTCGAATTCCAACCGGCAGCCTCTGCTACAACGTTCTACCAATGCATCGACACAATCTGGAACAACGGCGCCTCGCTCCTCAAAGGGTTCTACGGAAATACGCTCACTGTTCGTGATAAAACCACCGGACGCACCTTAGGCCAATATTTCGTTCTCTACGAGCCTGCTGATTGCCTTTTCGACAATCTCTTTTCCGATGTCGCCATGGCGTTCGTGTCGCCGAATACAACATCGGAGATCAATAACCTCTGCGAAGAGGCGCGAGACAATCCTGCCAGCTTTGTGCACCCAACCAACACGAATGTAACCGTCCGCGGAGGGACGTGGAATACCGATAAACCCTGCCTTGGCTCACAGCGGACTATTCAAGGGACCTTCGCGATTTCCTTCGATTACTACCTCCAGCAGTATGGTGGGATACTGCGCCCGTACCGGATGGCAAAGCTCACAGAAACAGCAGCGAATACACTGCTCGAATTCCGACCGTTCCGTCGGACCGATATTCCTCGACTTGAGGAATTTGCGATCAACTTTCGGACGGGGATGTTCGAGCGGTTCAATAACGGCGCTGCTCGCTATGAGGTCGAATTCTTGCCTGGTGGAGTTGAAACGATCACAACGCGATTCCTTCGCGCTGCAGGTATCGGGCGCTTCGATACGGTGACGAAAACATTCGATGTCTCCTACCTGAACGTGCGTGTGCGGAATGTCCGGACCTACTTGCGTCCAACACCTCAAGGTGATTCCATTCAAGTTTCATATCCCGTAGATGTGCCGCATACAACAGTGTCGCTCCCTGTTGATTTAGCTGACTACAACCAGAACCTGGCACCGGATGTGTATGCCTATCCTCCGCCAAAATCAGTACCGATCGGCACGTTCAACCTCAGTGCATACGCATGGCTCAACGGTCGCTACACGAAAGCAAATTTCGCGTTGAAGGAGTCCGCCAGTCAGCGGCAGCAGCAGGCTGGGTGTGCCAATGGAGGCTGTCCCGTTGGAACGCAGGGACGATACTACCTTTCCACCATCACGCCGGCTGGAGATACGCTCGACTTTACTCATGCACTCGTCATTGATGGCGGCACGTTCTGGCTCGATTTTGCAGGGAAGGGTGGACGCCAAGGTGGTGCGGCAGGTCGGCTCATCGTTCATCCGCCCGATAGTGCGACGGCAACCGAAGACTTCAAGCCTGGGGACAAAATCCTTATTGAAACAATCGGAGGACCATTTGGCCTCCCGCTGCCAGGCGCTAAAGTCACCTTCAAAGTCGCTGATGTCGAGATCCCGCAAGATCAACTAACCGATAACGATCTCGACCGAGTGCTCATCGTTCCGAATCCGTACGTTATCACCCATGTTGGGCAAAAGTCCAGCTACGATGCGAAAATTTATTTCACCCGGCTACCGAAAGAGTGCACAATCAAGATTTACACCGTTGCCGGGGACTTGATTCGAACGATCCGCCACGTTGACCAAGACGGTACGTTCCGCTATGGGATGGACGTCTGGGATTTGCTCAGCGATAATCGTCAGCGAGCAGCATCGCAAGGTCTTATTGCAGTCATCGAAACACCCAACGGTGCCCAAACGGTCAAGAAGTTCGCCGTTGTCGTTGGTGGTGCACGGATTCTCGGACGCTAACAAATCAACGAGGAGATAGAAACGATGAAAAAATGGATTGCACTTGCCTTCGCCGTGAGTACGATTGCTGGTAGTGTCGCACAGGCACAGCAAGCACAAGGTTCATCTGCTGGTGAGTTTCGGAAAGTCGGTGC
>RFIK01000197.1 GCA_003695605.1 Chlorobiota bacterium | reverse complement strand
AGCGTCGGGATCATGGAGAACAGCGCAATCGTGAATTCTTTCAGATTGCGAATCATGAACGGCAGCACCAGGAGCGTGACAACGAACGTGACCAAGAGCTTCGGTACGTAGGTGAGCGTCTGTTCGCTTATTGAAGTAGCCGCCTGGAAAATTGCAATTCCTAAGCCCACCACAAGCGAGAGCAAAAGCAGCGGGCCGCTGACCAACAGGACGTAGTAGAACGCATCACGAGCGATTTGCACAACCATAGCATCGGTCATCGGTCATCGGTTCAGAGTGGGACAAGGCTTTTCATGAGCGATTCGACAAGGAGATGCCAGCCGTCAACGAGCAAGAACAGCAGCACTTTGATTGGCAGAGAAATCACCTGCGGCGGGAGCATGAACATTCCCAGCGACATCAACGTGCTCGACACGATCATATCCACCACCAAAAACGGCACGAAGATGATAAAGCCGATCTGGAACGCGATCCGTAGTTCACTCAAAGTGTAGGCGGGAATAATCGCCCACGTGCTGACTTCCTCGAGGTTGCGCGGTTTGTCTTTGCCACTGAGCTTGACAAACAGGCGCAGATCCTCCTCGCGCGTATGGCGGAGCATGAACTCGCGGAACGGCTGAATCATCCGCGTGACGGCGAGATCCTGGCTGATTTCCTGGCGCAAGTATGGCTGGAGTCCCTCACGGTTTGCACGATCGAGGACCGGCTGCATGACGAAAAACGTCAGAAACAGTGCCAGCCCGACTAAAAGTTGTGCTGGTGGTTGCGCCTGCGTGCCGAGTGCCTGCTTCATGAAGTAGAACACCACCACGATGCGGGTAAAGCAGGTCATCATCACCAAAATCGAGGGAGCCAGTGCGAGCACCGTGAGCACCAGCAGAATTTGCAGGGCGGTGGTGAATTCTTTCGGGCTCTGCGTTTGCTGGACACCGATCGTCACCGTCGGGAGCGGCAATGCTGCCCCTGGTTGCTGTGCGAGGGCATCTGTGCCGACAAGCACCAGCACTGTGAGTACTCCGAGCAGAAAAAGGCGTCCGTGCCTCATGTTTGGGTACGCGTGTCCGATAATCTCTCGCTTTTGTTGCAATCATCGTGCCATGTGCGGCGATCGTACAATTTGCTCTCTTCAAAGAAGAGGGGACTCTGCCCTCACAGGGTGAGTGTTGCGCAAGGGTTGAGCACGCCGGTGCATTCCCTCCAGGTGTGTGGACAGCGGTGTTTCCGATATTGCACATGGTCGTCTTGCTCGGAAGTTCCCCCTCGATGGTCGGTGATCTCCTGCTCACGCTTGCACTGGTTGGTCTGAATGCATTTTTCGTAGCTGCCGAATTTGCACTGGTCAAGGTGCGTTCGTCACATGTCGAAGTTCGTGCGCGCGAAGGGAGCGTGCTCGCGCGGTTGGTTCGCTCGATCATTGCGCAGCTCGATGGGTACCTATCGGCAACGCAACTGGGCATTACGATTGCATCGCTTGGGTTGGGATGGATCGGCGAGCCTGTTGTCGCGCGGATGATCGCAGCCGCCCTCGAGATACTGGGCATCCACCTTTCCCAGGAGGCCATCCATCGAATTTCACTGCCAATTGCGTTCGGCACGATTACAGTGTTGCACATCGTGCTCGGCGAGCTTGCGCCGAAATCGCTTGCAATCCAGCACAGTGAACGCGTGGCCTATGCGGTTTCCCTCCCGATACGCGCGTTCTACGTCGTCTTCAAGCCTGCGATCTGGGTGCTCAATGGACTTGCGCAGTTGCTGCTGCGGCTTGTTCGGATCTCCCCAGCGCGGGAAAGCGAACTGCATTCCGCCGATGAGCTCCGCTACCTACTTGAGGAAAGCCAGCGGAGCGGTATCCTTGAGGCAGAGCATCACGAACTGCTCGAGAACATTTTCGAATTCCGCCAGCGTCAGGTGCGACACGTCATGGTCCCGCGCCGGCGGATTGTCGCGCTCGAACTCGGGATGCCGACCGAGCGCATCCTCGACATCGTCATCGAAGAGGGATACTCCCGCATGCCAGTCTATCGAGGCACACTCGATGACATCGTCGGCATTGTGTACACAAAGGACTTGCTCTCGCTGGTGCACATGCGCCACCTGATCATTCTGGAGGACATCCTCCGTCCGGTGATCACCGTCGGTGAAGAAGAACCGCTCAGCCGCTTGCTTCGCCGCTTCCAGCAGGAACAGGTACATATGGCAATCGTCACTGATGAGTTCGGCGGTACCGCTGGCCTTGTTACGCTCGAAGATGTGCTCGAAGAAATCGTCGGCGAAATCCGCGATGAGTACGACGAAGAACGTGCTCCAGTCGAGCGCCAACGAAGCGACTACGTCGTCCAAGCTGCAACCCCGATTGCCGACCTCAACGAGTACCTCCCCGTTCCTCTTCCCGAAAGTGAGGACTACGAGACACTCGGCGGGTTGATTTTCCAGCGTGCGGGGATGATTCCTCCCGTCGGCGCGACGTTCGAGATTCCGCCGTACCGTGCCGTGATTTTGCGGGCCACCGATCGAACGATCGAGCTTGTCACGTTGCACCTTCTCGGCGATGAATCACCACCGAGCAATTGACGTGCATCACTGTACGCCGCGGTAGCGGTACTTCTCGCTCAAGAAAAAGGGAGTCGAAGGCGAGAGCCGATAGTCGCCGAATCCAGTGTTGTCAATGAAGATGTAGCGGCGATTGAGCTGCGTGTACGTCCAGATGATAATCGAGCGGTTGTCGTACGGATTGACGCGGCGTTCGACGCTCGATGGCTCGCCGAGGACGATGTACACCATGCCCATGTCGGTGAGCCAGCCTTCGGTGTAGGAGCGGAAGTTGCGGTTTGCGTACTCGATGCGGGCGTAATACTCCTCGAACGCTTCGTTGCGGAGTGTGCCTGGTGTGGGGTCGTGCTCTTTCCAGAATTGCTCGAAAGCAGCGCGGCGCTCGGCGTCGGTAGGCTTGGCGAGCATCGAATCAATCTCAGCCTGTGTTGCGATGTAACGAAGCTGCCGGATTGCGCGCGTGATGTCACTAAAGATGCTGCTGGAGACACCGTAGCGCAGCTCGATGCTTCGTTCGGCGCTTGCGAGAATAGTTGCGGTGTCGGTGGCAACTTCGAGGCGGATCTTGTATTGTCCTTGCGGCATCCGGGCGATGGGCGGCACCAGACGAATAAAGTGCTGGGCAGTGCCGGTGCTGTCGGTGCGGATACTCTGCCAGGCGGTGGAGAACACCGTCGCGGTGCTGTCGAGAATGCGGGCGCGGAGCTGGAGCGCACGCCCTGCATCGGCGTAAACTTCGAAGAATGCAAAAAAGCCATCGCTGAGCGCACCAATGTCGCTGCCGATGTATGGCGTAAGTACGTAGCGACGATTCCGTTCCTCGATACGCGAAACAAGAAGGATGCCGCTGATCCCAATCGGCTGGCGGCGCCAGTCGGGGATTGTCACCTGCTGCGCGGTACGCCATTGGCGGCTGGAGAGCTGGTCGGTTGCTGATACCTCCACACGGTAACGCCCTGGCGGTACGGTAAAGACTGATTGCGTGATGTCCTCCACATCGCTCGAGGCAGTAGGGCGCTCCCCAGCGCGGAGCGTTCGTTCGAGCGATTGCTCGCGGACGGCTGTCATCCCCGTGCTATCGCGGAGTGTGATGGTAAGGCGGTAGCTCCCGACGACATCGCGACCGCTGGATGCGAACTGTATTGAGCGATACGGTAGTGCTGTGTACACGTCGAGACGGGAGGAGTCCGGCGACAAGTCACGAACGTACATCGTCGAAACGCGCAGCTCATCGCCCGACGGCTGCGCTACCGCAATGGTTGCAGCAAGGAGCGCGACTGCTACGATGCTGCAGCTACGCTGGGCAGCACGGCGCATTGAACGGTTCCAAAAAGGTCGTACTCGGCAGCATCGGTGATTTCGGCGGTGATGAAGTCTCCAACGGTGAGCGTCTGCGGTGCAGTAACGTAGAGCTCGCAATCTACCTCAGGGGCATCTGCTTCAGTGCGGCAGCGGTATTCGCCGTTCGGGAGCGCCTCATCGACGATTGCACGGAGTGCAGTGCCGATAAGCGCTCGGTTGCGCTGGTAGGAAATCCCGCGCTGAATCTCCATGAGCGTTTGCTGGCGCTCGATTTTGACCTCCTCCGGGATTGGATCGCCCAAAATTTCGGCGTACGTGCCCTCCTCGTGGGAGTACGTGAAGACCCCGAGCCGATCGAAGCGCTGCTCTTCCACGAAACGACAGAGCTCGTCGAAGTGCCGCTCCGTCTCGGCCGGGTAACCGACGATGAACGTTGTGCGCAGCGCGATGCCGGGAACGCGCTCGCGGATTGTAGCGATCAGCTCTTCGGTGGCTCGGCGGGTAATGCCGCGCCGCATCGAGCGGAGAACGTCGGTCGAGCAGTGCTGGAGCGGCAGGTCGAGGTATTTGCACATCTTCGACCGCTCGCGCATGACGTCGAGCACCTCGAGCGGGAAATGCGACGGGTACGCATAGAGCATCCGTAGCCACTGGAGACCCTCGATGTCGAGCAGGCGGCGCAGAAGGTCTGCAATTGTGCGTTTACGGTAGAGGTCGTAGCCATAGTACGTCGTGTCCTGACCGATGAGGATGATCTCACGGACGCCGTTGGAGACAAGGCGTCGAACCTCGTGTTCGATCTCCGGTTCGGGACGGCTTCGATGTCGACCACGCATGAGCGGTATCGCGCAGAACGAACACGGATGGTCGCAGCCTTCGCTGATCTTGACGTAGGCGTAGTGCGGGGGTGTGCTCTGGACGCGCTCGCCGACGAGAGTGTATTTGTGGTCTGGCGACAGAAACCGTGCGATCGTACTGAACTGCTCGGTCCCGACGATGAGATCAACTTCCGGAAGCTCTTTGCGCAGCTCGTTGCCGTACCGTTCTGCCAGACAGCCGGCAACGACGACAGCGCGGGTGCGTCCTGCCGCTTTCAGCTCGATTGCCTCCAGAATCGTGTTGATGCTTTCTTCTTTGGCAGCAGCGATGAAACCGCAGGTGTTGATAACGATTGCATCGGCACCCTCAGGCTCGGAGACAAGTTCAAGCCCCGTGCGGGCAAGTGTGCCGGCGAGGACTTCGGAGTCAACCGCATTCTTGCTGCACCCGAGCGTGACGATCGAGACGGTACGGATCGGAACCCGAATCATGCGGACCTGAGGTGTGATACTGCATGCAAAACTACGCTGTGTGTCTTGCAGAACGCAGTCGCGTGCGGTGTTCGTGGAATGGCTAACGCGTTACGAAAAGGTTACACGACGCGTGCGCACGCGACGGGTAATTTTGCATTCGGTCGAACGCCTCATGAACGAGCGATCGCAGATGCTATCGCACCGCAAGACAATTTTCGTTGTTGATGATGAGCCGGACATCGTCGAGCTGATTACCTATAATCTCGAGCGGGAAGGATATAAAGCACTCGGCTTTACTCAGGGCGAACAGGCGATCGAAAAAGCAGTGCAGTTGCAGCCAGACCTTATCATCCTCGACGTCATGATGCCCGATGCCGATGGCTTCGAGCTGTGCAAAAAGCTTCGGTCAACACCGGAAACAGCGGGCATCCCTGTGATGTTTCTGACAGCGCGTACCGGTGAGATTGACCAAATCGTCGGTCTCGAACTTGGCGGAGATGATTACGTCATCAAGCCAATCTCGCCGCGTGTGCTCATCGCGCGTGTCAAGTCGCTGTTGCGCCGCGCCAGCGAACAAGCTCGCACCGAGCGGATTGTCGCTCCAGAGGTGCTCAAGATCGGTACGCTCGAAATCCACCGCCAGAACTACACGGTGTGGGTTGATGGGGTCGAGATGTTCTTCCCGAAAAAAGAGTTCGAGCTGTTGGCATTTCTTGCGGCAAATCCCGATAAGGTCTTCACACGCGATCAGCTTCTCAACCGCATTTGGGGCGAGACGGTGTACGTAGTGGATCGGACCGTTGACGTCCACATCTCGAAAATCCGCGATAAACTTGGGCGCTACGCCTCCTGCATCGAAACGGTCAAAGGGGTTGGGTATCGCTTCCGGTGGAAAAGTGACGCCCAGGTTGCTGCCTGAAGGCTCGCTGCTCACGGCGGTGTCATGTAAATTTTGTATTTTTGCACCTTGCAAGAAAGGCTGCAACCACTGTTGAGGCGTTCCCATGGCAGAAGCTGACGTCAAAAAGCGTCGTCGCCGGACTCGGAAATACATCACGCTCTACTCGCCGTTCCTGATGAAGGAAACCCGGCACGAGCTCATCGGCGAACCGACGGAAACGGAAGAAGGACGCATGCAGTGGGCACGTTGCACCGTCAGCCGCCATGCCCAGCTGGTCAATCTCGATGCGCTCGAACAGCAACAGCTTCGGGTTGCGAGCATCAAGATTGAACGTGAAGACGCCAAAGAGTACGACCCACGCCAGGAATACAGCATCGGCGATGTCATTCACCACCGCGAGTGGGACGACTACGGCTCGGTGCGCGCGAAGGAAATCGCCAGCAATGGCATGTCTATCCTCGTGGTAATCTTCGAGAAGATGAAGGAACGGCGGCTGGTCGAACGCCTCCGATGATCAATGAAAGCGACCATGTTCCACTATCGTACGCGATGTGCTGCGTGATTGGAGTTACCATTCAACCGAACGAAACAATTGATCGTGCCTTGCGCCGCTTCAAGAAAAAGTTTGAGCGGAGTGGTATCCTTCGGGAATACCGGCGGCGGACTTACTACACCAAGCCCTCGGTCGAGCGGCGGATGGCACGCAATCGAGCAGCCCGCCGACAGTACCGCCTCCAGGCCGAGCTGAACTCCTAAGCGCTCGGCATACTCTTTGCGCTGTCCTTCGCTTGTGCAAACGGAACAAAACGCGCCGAACACATCTCCGCTTGCGTGCTCGAACTGAGTACCGAGATGCAGCCAGGTCGGCGGCTACGGTTTGCACAAGACTAATGGACCACCAGTTGTGTACATGGACAGTCAGCTTCCCACGATCGGCGTAGCGATGATCGCCCGCGATTGCGCCGAAACAATTGCGCGGGCACTGAGTTCCGTTCGCACCATCGCTCGCCAGATCGTCGTCCTCGATACTGGTTCCCACGATCGCACGCCAACGGTTGCAACCCGTTTGGGAGCTGAGGTGTACTTCCACCAGTGGCGGAACAATTTTTCCGATGCACGAAATCTCGCGCTCGACTATCTCCGGACTGATTGGGTGCTGGT
>RFIK01000025.1 GCA_003695605.1 Chlorobiota bacterium | reverse complement strand
GTGCTCTATGCGCTGGTTCATCCCGTTCTGCTTGCTCAGCGTTTCGGTTCTTGCACAATCGTACATCGAGTCCCCCATCAGTGTGTGTGGCTTTCTCGGAGCAGCGCGTGGTGCCAATGAAGTTCCCGCCCCCTTGCAGAACTGGGGTATTGCAGGCGGCCTCAGTGCGCTCGTCCAGGATCGTACCTCCGACATTTTGGGCGGGGAGATGAACTTCTGGTATGCCCGAACGCTCTCGACAGCGCCCGATTTCCGCTACGCTACGGGTGCGATCATGGTGGATGTACGCGGGCGTGCGACGATTCGGGTACCGCTCCAGGTGCCGTCGGTTGCATTCGTTGCGGCAGGTGTCGGTGCGCTGTTTCCGCTCAACGAGATGATCATGCAGCAGCCGCCCTCGCCCAATTTCGAACCGAACACGCCAGCGCTGGCGGTTCCCCTTTCCGTTGGTATCCGCACGCGTGTTCTGGAGCAGTTTTCCGTTGAGCTTCGCGCTACGTTTGTCCTCACAACGACCGATAATCTCAATGCACCGCACGATGGGAAGTTCGATGGAATCACGGCGCTCCTTCTGGGCATTGTGGTTCCGGTCGGCTACTAGGGCTGGGGGAGTGTAGATTTGCTTTGCGTCAACCATTGTGAGTGACATCGGCCATGCGACCTCCCCTATTGGACCGCGCAATGATTGAGCATCTTCTCGGCCAGCATCCGCTCTGGCGATTGGAACAAGATCCGCCTCCGCCGGCAAAGATTGTTCGCGAGATCGTCGCACCGAACTTTCTGGCTGCGGTCGGGCTTATCAACGCAATTGCACTTGCAGCAGAGAAGCTCGATCACCATCCGGACATTCTGCTTTACGGCTGGAACAAACTCCGCATCAGCACGACTACACACGACCAGGGCGGGCTGACTGAGCTCGATTTCAAGCTTGCAGGTGAGATTGACGCGATCGCGGGTGCTTAGACATTCCAAAACTGCCGGTCGAGGCTGCGATACTGAATGGCCTCGCTCAGGTGCACAGTAGAGATTGCTGTGCTCCCGTCGAGATCGGCAATCGTCCGCGCAACTTTGAGGATGCGATCGTAGGCACGCGCAGAGAGCCCAAGCCGCTGCATTGCAGCATCGAGTAAGGAACGCGCCGATGCATCGAGCTGACAGAAGCGTTCGATTTCCTTCGGTCCCATGTCCGCGTTCTTGTAGATGCCGTCAATGCCAGCAAAACGCTCAGCTTGACGCTGCCGCGCGCGCTGGACACGTTCGCGGATCACTGCCGAGCGTTCGCCACGGCGTGCGGCGCTCAGCTCATGGTGCGCCACTGGCTGGACCTCGATGTGAATGTCAATGCGATCGAGGAGCGGACCGGAAATTTTCGCCATGTAGCGCTGAATTTGCTGCGGCGTGCACGTGCACTCGTGCTGCGGGTTGCCGAAGTTGCCACAGGGACATGGGTTCATCGAGCAGACGAGCATCACGTTGCACGGGTACTCGACGGTCATTTTCGTCCGCGAGATCGTTATGCGGCGTTCCTCGAGTGGTTGGCGCAGCACTTCGAGCACATTCCGCGCAAACTCCGGAAGTTCATCGAGGAAAAGGACACCATGGTGTGCCAGCGAGATCTCTCCAGCTCTGATGGTGTTCATTCCGCCTCCGACGAGTGCGGCATCGCTGATGGTGTGGTGTGGGGCGCGGAAGGGACGTTCGGTCACGAGCGCTTGCCCCGGGGGGAGCAACCCCGCCACCGAGTGGATGCGTGTTGTCTCGATTGCTTCTGCCAGCGTCATCGGCGGGAGGATGCCGGGCAGCCGCCGTGCGAGCATCGTTTTGCCCGAACCTGGTGGGCCGATCATGATGACGTTGTGCCCACCGGCAGCGGCGACTTCGAGCGCGCGCTTGACAGCCTCTTGACCTTTGACATCCGCAAAGTCAGGTTCGTGGTGGCTCCGATGCTTTTCGAACAGCTCGGCAGGATCTACAGTGACCGGTGCGGGGGCGAGTTTGCCGGTGAGGATGGAGACAACGTCGCCGAGCGATTCTGCGGCGTGCACGTCGAGCGCTTGCGCCAGCGCTGCTTCTTCCGCATTCGGGGCAGGGACGATCATGCGGCGGAAGCCGCGCGCACCTGCTTCGAGCGCCATTGAGAGCGCACCGCGAATCGGGCGGAGTGAACCATCGAGCGCAAGCTCGCCGACGACCAGAGTGCCGCTGAGCATCTCCGGCGCTATGATGCCGCTTGCCGTCAGTATGCCGATCGCAATGGGCAAATCGAAACCAGAGCCTTCCTTGCGGATGTCCGCAGGTGCAAGGTTGACGGTGATCTTTCGCTGGGGGAATGCAAAGCCGCTGGACTTGATCGCTGCCATGACACGCTCGCGAGATTCGCGCACTGCGGAATCGGGCAATCCCACCACGACAAAGCCCGGCAGTTGCTGCTCCAGATGCGTTTCGACCTCGACGATGAATGCCGAGATTCCCACAACCGATGCCGAGGATATGCGCGCGTACATCGTCCCACGCAGCCGATGGATTCCACTTGCTGCGAAAAATACGACCTTGGTCGGCACGGCGCTATTGTTTGTACGTCGCTGCGTGGTATTTTTACCTGAGCCTCGGGCGGGCAATGCTACGAGGACAAATCTTCACACTGGAACGATAGCGATGCACCGAGCAACTCACCGTGCTGTTGTACTTGCACTGCTCCTGTTCTCGAGCAGTGCTGCTGTTGCGCAGTCACTCCCGAACGAAGGAATGGGCAAGGAAGATCCGTTCGCGCGGGAGGTTGAGTTCTGGAAGCAGCGAGCATTCCCGTTCGACCGTATCCCGGAGGGCGCCTACGAGCGTGCAATCGAACACGCTGAACGCCTCGCCCATCGCAAGGGGGCAGCCGCTGCACTTGCCGCACAGCCGGAGTGGAAGCTCATCGGACCGGATAACATCGGGGGACGAACGCGCACGGTCGTTCACCACCCAACGCAATCGGGCGTGGTGTACGTCGGCGCTGCTGGTGGTGGTATTTGGCGAACGACTAATAGCGGTGCGTCGTGGGAGCCACTCTACGACAACGGTGTCTCGCTGAGCATGGGCGCACTGGCGATTGATCCGAACAACCCTGATGTGCTCTATGCGGGCACTGGCGAGATCACACCTGCCTCGAACATGCAGGATGCCTGGGGAACTGGTATGTACAAGTCC
>RFIK01000196.1 GCA_003695605.1 Chlorobiota bacterium | reverse complement strand
GCAACTGGCAGTGGGCAGCAGGGACTGGCTGCGATGCAGCGCCGTACTTCCGCGTCTTCAACCCACTCCTGCAGCAACGGAAGTTCGACCCAGACGGCACATACATTCGCCAGTGGGTTCCGGAGCTGGCAACGCCGGAATACCCACCACCGATGCTCGACCACACCGTCGCCCGCGAGCGTACACTCGAAGCCTACCGTCACGCCTTAGAAGCAAGCGGGAAGAGCCGGGTCATTCGCCACTGATGGGCGCCGTGTCTAATTTCGCAGCAGCATGCCGTTCGTTCGTGCGGCAGCAAGCGTCAACGCTTCGATACATCCCTGCGTCTATGGGCACGCGCAATGCAGTAGCACTTGCTGAACTCGATCGGCAACTTGTCGAGCGAGTTCTGGCAAAAGACCCAACGGTCATTGACGACATCGTCCGCACCTACAAGCGTGAGGTGTATCACCTCGCTGTGCAGCTCTGCCGCGACCACGACGACGCAGAAGACCTCGTGCAGGAAGTCTTCATCCGTGCGTGGAAGAGTCTCGACAACTTCCGTGGCGAGTCACGCTTGAGCACGTGGCTGCACCGCATCACCGTCAATCTCTTCATCAACACAACACGCTCGAGAAACTACCACGCGCGAAAAGAGCAAGAGGCCTTCGACGAAGAGTACATGACCGGTGGTCGCGGTGGAGAATATAGCCCTGAGCGCCTGTTCGAATCTGCGCAGATCAGCGAGCACCTCGAGCAGGCATTGGGCAAACTCAGCCCTGCACAGCGGACGGCGTTCGTGCTTCGGCATTACCAGGACCTTTCGATCAAGGAAATTGCCGAACACATGGGTAACACCGAAGGAACGGTGAAGGTGCTGCTGTTTCGCGCAATTCGCAATCTGCAGAAGCATCTTTCGTTCTATCGCGACGATGATGCATCGTAACGGCAGTAAGTTTTACCTTTCGAAACGTTGCTCCATGCCCATTGGTGCCAAGCGTAGCGATCTTCTCATCCGTGCCTATTACCGCGAACTTTCAGACGATGAACGGACAGCATTCGAGCAGATGCTCGAGCGCGATACTACGCTGCGGAAAGAATACGCCGAGCTTGTAGCTACGCTCGATCAGCTCCGCACAGCGGAAATTCCTCTTCCCGAAAGTGAGGCCTTCTGGATTGGGCTGGAGCATTCAATCCTCCATCGCGTGCGGAAAGAGCGCCGAGTTTCGCACTCGCAGTGGTTACCGCGCATCCGAGCGTGGGTGGTACCTGCTGTCCGTGTAGGATTTGCTCTTGCGGCTGTCACAGTGGCATACGTTGCTGGGGTACATGTCGGCACCCGATCAGAAACGACTCTGGCGGTTGATGGAAGCGACCGAACGACTCTTCCTCTCCTTCCGTTCGAATTTGTCACCCGCAGCGGAGGAGATCAACCCAGAGCCAACGAACACGTGCGGAGCTTCTTGAAGCGCTCCCAGCTCTACATCGCCACCACAGCAGACCGCGACCTTGCGTGCACGCGCTGTATCCCAATCGGTCAGCAACTCGACCACCGTCAATTTGCACGGGAACTGCTCCACGAAGCACAGCGCCTCCGCCCACTGGTCCATCGAGACCCAAAGGTGAAGAAAGTTCTCCAGGATGTCGAGCTTGTGCTGGCAAATCTTTCCCAGAACCCACAGTCCCTCTCCCGCGAGCAGGTTGAGCTTCTCCATAACATCGCAAGCTCGACGATCTGCGAGGTCTCTGCGACAATTGACAATCCTTCTCCCACCGAATCAGTTTCACAACCGTGAGTCGTGCTATGTTTCACCACTTTCTCCCTTGTTCGATGAAACGTTCGTTTGCTCTCCTGGCAGCATTGCTGCTTGTTGCACCACGCGCACTTGCCCAGCCGAAGCTTGAAATCGTCGGCGGCGAAACGTACGACTGGGGCAAAGTCGTCGTCAAAAACAACCCACTCAAACTCGTCACGCTCGAGTCCGAAGTGACGTTGAAAAATACTGGCAACAAAACGCTCATCATTGACACCATCCGCGTTGGCTGTGGGTGCACCACACCAACGTTAGAATCGAAGGTTATCGAACCAGGAAAGTCTACCAAACTTCGCATTGGGCTCAATGTCGGGCTCAACTCTGGTGAGCAAGTCAAGAACTTGACGATTTACTCGAACGCCGATCCGCAGAACACCGGGCGCATCATGTATCTGAAGGCCAATGTTGTTCGCCCAATTACGATCCAGCCAAGCTCGTTTACGATGCCCGAAATCAAAGTGGGCGAGGTTTCCCGTAGCAGTGTAACGCTCAAGAATAACGACACGCGCCCCTACACAATTTCGATGCTCTTCCCCACCAAAGGGATCACAATTGACAAGCGTGCGCCAATCACACTCAACCCTGGCGATACGCTCCAAATCACCGCGACCTTCGAAGGGAAAGAGCGCGGCTATTACAACGGCAACGTCATCGTCACGATTGATGACCCCGACTATGTGCCGTTTGAGATCGCAGCATACGGCAACGTCAAAGGTCTCGATGGCAGCGACGATCCTTCGGTAATCAAGATTACGCCAGTCTCTTCGACCAATAAGAAAGAATCTGCGACTGCACCAGCACCTGAGCCACCGCGCAAGAAGTAATCGCCGGTCGGTCACCATTACCGCATGACGTGGCAGCCTGCCGCTCTCTCGCTAAGGGCGGCAGGCGTTTTTATTGACGAACAGCGAGAGTGCATGCCGTATCTCCCCACCGACGCACATCAAGCAGCACCAACGATGGCGGCAATGCAAGCGACAACCCACCAGCGTGCTCCAACACAATCACGGCATCGCGTTCAACACAGCTTGCAGTGGCAAGTGCTGGAAGCAACCGTCCCCATTCGGCAATGCTGCGGTAGGGCGGGTCAGCAAACACGAGTGTACCATGCTCGGTCGCTCGCTGGAGAAAACGCGTCGCATCACCACGCACGATAGTATAGGCATCGTGCTCGATGCCGAGTGCGCCGCAGTTGTACTCGATCGCGGCCACCGCTCGCTGCGATCGTTCGACGAATGTAACGTGTGCTGCACCTCGGCTGAGCGCTTCGATGCCGAGTGCCCCACTTCCAGCGTAGAGATCAAGCACCCGCCGCCCTTCGAACGCAAGGCGACTTGCAAGCATGTTGAAGATTGCCTCACGGACAGCATCAAGTGTCGGCCGCGTTTCCGGTGGCACGCGCGCTGGCAGCAACCGTCCGCCCCATCGCCCGCTGATGACTCTCACTGCCTTGTTTCCGCAATAAGCCTACACTTACGTGAACACTCCGCCAGCACAATCGCTGCCGCCGCCGCCACGTTGAGCGATTCGACCGCAGCACTCATCGGAATGCAGACAGCAGCATCGAGCCGGCTGAGGAACGCAGCATCCAACCCCATACCTTCGCTCCCGAAGATGAGGATGTCGTTGCGAGACCATTCGAAAGCGTCGTATTCGAGCGGTGCGCCTACTTCAACGCCTACAAGCCGCCCTCCGCGTTCGCGCAGGCGCTCCACAAGCAGATCGGTTTCGTCAGTTGCATGGTAGGTTGCCAGTGCAAAGACAGCTC
>RFIK01000195.1 GCA_003695605.1 Chlorobiota bacterium | reverse complement strand
TTGGCCGGCCTCCGATGAGAACGGTGCTGCTGCCAGTAGAATCAGCACGCTCGAGGAAGTAATCGCAATCGTCTAGCATGACGTTGGTCACACCCCAGGCATGTGCGTGCGAGCGGCCGATGAGCAGCACGGGGATTCCCGGCAGCGTGGCACCAATGACGTTATAGCTCGGCGATGTGAGATGAACCTGATACCATCGCGGTGGCAAGCCAAGCACGAGGTGCGGATCGTTCGCCAGTACGGCGTCAGGTTTGCCATCGCTGACGGTTCGGATTGCCCAGCAATTGCTCCCACTGCCGAGGGCGTGGAATCCAACCTGCGTGCGTGCGTGCGCATACTGCTGACAAGCACGTTCGAACAGCTGGCCGAGGGAGCCTGCAGCCCCTCCTATGGCCTGCGGATTCCGTGGTGTTGGAACTACTGTTGGTGCAGATTTCGGATAGCCCGGAATGAGTGCCAAGGCACGGACAACCCCATACCGATCGGCAATTTCCCCGAGCGCAAGATCACTCCAGAAACTCATGCTCATGTCGAATGCCATCAGCCGCCCAATTGCTAAGCAGTCGCTCTCGCGCCATGGGGTGGGCTGATAGCCGAGAGCGCCAAATTCGAAAGGCAATTCCTGCCGGTGTCTCTCGATGAAAAGGTTCACCCCTTGCGTATATGCCGCAAGCACGCGCTTCGACTCTGCAGAAAGAGCCGGAAGCAGGACATTATCGGCAATGCGCCCAAGCAACAACGTGCGGAAAAACGCATCGGTCCCGACAAAATCTTCGCCGAAAATTTCTGCCAATTGTCCCCGTGCAATACGGCGGTAGAGGTCCATCTGCCATAGGCGATCTGCTGCGTGCGAGTATCCGAGTGCGCAGAAGGCATCGTCGTCGCTACGAGCGACGATATGGGGAATGCCGAACTCGTTCCGCCAGATCGTGACGCTATCACCGACGGCAGTGGTCGTGAGCGTTTCTCCTGGTGCAGGCGCACGGAATGCAAACCATATCCCGAATGCGAGGATACTTGCAGCGATAACGGCCAGGGTGATCACTGCTGCGAGAAATCGGCCGACGGTTGCAGGGGAGCGAGCTGTCTGCATTTGTTCGTGCTCTATGGTCGGAGCTCACGCCAGCAACGTGTGGAATGTGCCGCGTTCTGGCACGCAAAAATGCATGCATCCGTTGCAGAGAACTGGACAGCACGGCGCCTGGAGAGGACATGTCCCGCATTCCAACACTTCAAACGATCTACGTCACCTACACGTCTTTAGCATCGGCATAGAAGTTGCTCGATTCGAATGAGGAATGCATTCCATGCAGATGAGCAGCTCCAGGTGGCAGTAATTTCGCCGACGGAATCACCAGCGATGGACGGTATGTTTTCCCCCAATGATGTCTACGTCGAGGAGCTTTACTACCAGTACCTCCGCGACCCCAATTCCGTTAGTCCAGAGTGGCAGGAATACTTCCGCACCTATGCGGCACATCCCCCTCAACAACGAAACGGAAAACAGAGTATCGTTCCAACGCCATCGATTGCACCGAACTTCGGTGGTGTGGGTAGCGAAACAGCACCTGCTGGATCACCCCGTGCGATGCCACTGACGGAAATCAAACGCCAGCTTCTAGCAGGCGAGCAAGCAGAACCGCTCTCCGGTATCCGTGAGCGAATTGCAGAGAACATGACGCGGAGCCTCGCTGTACCTACAGCTACGTCGGTACGGGATATTCCCATCAAGGTACTCGAGGAGAACCGCCTGCTCATCAATGACTTTCTCAGTTCCCGCGGCAAGCAAAAGCTCAGCTATACGCACATCATTGCGTGGGCGATCGTCCGTGCTCTGCGGAAATATCCCCAGCTCAACGATAGCTGCATAGCAGCCGAGGATGGGAAATACTATCGCATCCATCGTCCCTCGATCAACATTGGCCTGGCATTAGATACTGTCCGAAGCGATGGTACACGAGTGCTCGTTGTCCCTTCGATCAAAGCAGCGGAGACACTGACGTTCGCTGAGTTTGTCGAGCACTACAACGAACTTATCGAGAAAGCGCGCCGTGGTAAGCTCTCCGTCGAGGACTTGGCAGGGGCTACAGTGACGCTAACCAATCCTGGGATGATCGGCACGGTGATGTCCATGCCACGTCTGATGGAGGGGCAGGGGCTCATCATCGCGACTGGCTCGATTGATTATCCAGCGGAGTTTTCCGCTGTCATGCCTGAAGTGCTTGTCACACTTGCGGTCAGCAAGGTTATGACCGTAACGAGCACCTACGACCATCGCATCATCCAAGGAGCTGAGTCCGGGGAGTTTTTGCAGTACCTCGAACACCTCCTCAAGGGCGAAGGGAATTTCTATGACCAGATATTCGCTGCGCTCAAGATTCCACTGGAGCCATATCGCTGGACCGTGGACAACCGGCTCAATCCATTCGGCCCACAGGAAAAAGAAGAGCAGCTCGAAAAGGAAACGCTCGTCAACAAACTCATCAACGCCTACCGCGTTCGCGGTCACATCAGCGCCGACATCAACCCGCTCGGTTACGAAGCATTCCATTACCCTGAGCTGCAGCTGTCGTACTACGGGCTGACAGTGTGGGACCTCGATCGTGAATTCGATACAGGCGGTTTGGGTGGTGTCAAACGCGCACCGCTCCGAGAGATTCTCCGAATGCTCCGGAAGACGTACTGCGGGCATATCGGAATTGAGTACATGCACATTCAATCGCCAGAGCAGAAATTCTGGATTCAAGAGTACGTCGAGTCCACTCGTTTTGAGCGTACTTTTACCCCAGAGGAGCGCCAACGCATCTACCGCAAGTTGATGGAAGCAGAGATGCTTGAGTCGTTCATCAACACGAAGTTCATCGGTGCGAAACGCTTTTCGATCGAGGGGAGCGAAGCGTTTATTCCGACGCTCGACTACGTGCTTGGCTGTGCCTCCCGCGCCGGACTGAAAGGTGCAGTGCTCGGTATGGCCCACCGTGGGCGGCTCAACGTGTTGGTGAACATCATGGGGAAACAGCCAGAGAAACTTTTCAACGAGTTCGAAGGAATCTTCGATGGGGATTCCGTGCTTGGAAGCGGCGACGTCAAGTATCACCTTGGTTCACAGGCGATTTACCGCGCACCGGATGGCAAGGACATCTCCGTTGTCCTTGCACCCAACCCAAGCCACCTCGAGGCGGTCAACCCCGTTGTCGAAGGCATGGCACGCGCCCTTTGCGATGAGTTCGGTGATCGAACATACTCGACTGTCTTACCGATTCTGGTTCACGGTGACGCTGCGTTTGCAGGACAGGGTGTCGTACAAGAAACACTCAACCTCTCGCGGCTTCGTGGCTACCGTACCGGTGGAACGATCCACATCATCATCAACAACCAAATCGGCTTTACGACATCGCCGGAGGATGGCCGCTCTACACCGTATGCAAGCGGCATTGCGAAGTTTCTGCAAGTACCTATTCTGCATGTCAATGGAGATGACCCAGAGGCATGCATCGCAGCTGCTCAGTTCGCGTTCGAATACCGCCAGCGATTCGGCGATGATGTCGTTATCGACATCTACGGTTACCGCAAGTACGGTCATAACGAAGGCGATGACCCAACGGCAACTCAACCGCTTCTCTACCGAGCAATCCGACAGCATCAGCCGGTTCGCCAACTTTACCGCGATCGGCTGTTTGCCGAGGGCGTCCTCACTCCAGAAGAAGAGGAGCATTTGTCCACTGACTATCACGCACTTCTTGCGGCGGCATTCGACCGACGGAAGGAGGCACGCACAGAGCAGCAGCAGCCTGTGCAGCTATCGGCAAGCGTCCATGGACCGGTGTCAACAGGAGTCCCAGTTGAAACACTACAGATGATTGGAGAGCGGCTTACGACGACTCCAGCCGGTTTCAATCTCCACCCCAAAGTTGGCGATGAGCTCAAGCGGCGCCGCCAGCAAGTTCAATCGCCCCAGTCACAGGTCTCGTGGGGAATGGCCGAAGCACTGGCATTCGGATCACTCCTGCTTGAACATCGGCCGGTACGACTAACCGGCCAAGACTCACAACGTGGGACGTTCAATCACCGGCAAGCTGTCCTCCACGATTACCAAACCGATTCGATTTACATCCCGCTCAATCACATCGCCCCGGAGCAAGAGCGAATCCATATCTACAACAGCCCACTTTCGGAGTACGCTGTCCTCGGGTACGAATATGGTTACAGTACGATTCGCACTCGTGGGTTGACATTGTGGGAAGCACAGTTTGGCGACTTCGCAAACGGCGCACAAATCGTCATTGACCAGTTCATTTCGAGTGGGGAAGAAAAGTGGGGTCAAGTCTCCAACCTTGTGCTCCTGCTGCCCCATGGGTACGATGGACAAGGTCCAGAACATTCCAGTGCACGATTGGAGCGCTACTTGCAACTCTGTGCCGAAGAGAACATGATCGTCTGCTATCTCACCACACCGGCACAACTGTTCCATGCACTCCGACGGCAAGTCCATGCTCCTTGGCGCAAACCATTGATCCTGCTCACACCGAAAGGATACCTGCGAAAGGTTTCCTCACCGCTCGAGGAGTTAGCAACGGGCGCATTCTACGAAGTCTTCGACGATGCGCAAATTCCTGATCCGGCCACCGTTGAACGCGTCCTCCTTGTCAGCGGGATGTTTTACTACGAACTGGAAGCTGCACGGAGTGCACGCGGACTTGACAGTCGCGTAGCAATCGTGCGCATCGAGCAGCTCTACCCACTGGCAATGGAACAGCTCCGACAGATTATTGACCGTTATCCCAATGCCCGAGATATTGTCTGGGTGCAGGAAGAACCGCAGAACATGGGTGCATGGCAGTACATGTTTCCACACTTGATCGCACTTGCACCGCATCGTCGTATTTGCTACGTAGGGCGGCCGGCTGCTGCAAGCCCAGCGACAGGTTCATTCTTGGTGCACAATCAAGAGCAAGAAGCAGTTCTTGCCAGCGCCTTCGATAAGCTCGAACCAGTTTTCGATTGCTCAGCCAGGTAAAAACGATTCACGAACACGGGGATGTAGTGCTGTGAGTAAACCGGTATTAGTAAATGAGGAGAGCATCGGCGCAGCGCACAAAATATTTTACATAATGTCGCTTGTATCACAATTAGTACACGACGATATACGCGCTGTACGCAGTATTTTCGTAGCGGCGTAGCTGAGCAGCACAGCAACGCTGTACCTCCGAACTGCAAGATCACACGCAAAGCCTTCACTCAGTTTTGAGCTATGCCTGCTTCCTTAGACGATACCACGATTGAACGTGCTGTCGCAACACGCAAGCGACGACGGCGGAGCAGCTCTGAGGAGCCAAGCTCACGCAATGCAGCAATCATTGGGATCTTGCTTGCTCTTGTGGCAATTCTGTTGGGCATAGCGCTACTGTCGTACTCACCAGCCGATCAATCAAACACGGAGGTTTCACTTAGCGAACTTCTGCGACTTCTCCGGAACGATGATGCTGTCCGGGCAAAACTCGAAACAACGCATAACTGGTTGGGACTTCTCGGCGCAATAATTGCCGATTTTCTTCTGCATGACACATTTGGCTATGCTGCGGTGCTGCTCCTTGCCTTACCGATGTGGTGGGCACGCGATCTGTTCCGCATGGGTACCGTTGACGATGCAACGTGGCGGAAGAGTGCGCTGTTGCTTCTCTGCGTTTGTGCGTGGTCACTGTGGTTTGGTGCGCTGCGGCTGGTGTGGAACGGTCTTGCCATTGAATGGAGCGGCCTTGTTGGTGAATTCCTCGCTACGATAAGTGCGACCATCGCAGGAACCATGGGCGCGATCGTGCTTAGTTCGGCAATGCTCTTTTTTGCATGTGTCTTCGTAACCGGCACCAGTCTTGTTGCACTCGTCAATCGGCTTCGCGCTGCAGGTGTTCATGCTGCCTCAGCACTGGCGGTGACGGTGAACCGCATCTTCGCATCAAAAACTACCGCACCGAAGCCACAGAAAATAAACGTACAGGATTCTGATAGCTCCCGAGAACTTTTTGCCTTCCTCCGCCGAACAGCCCAGGCAGAGCCTCGCATTGTCACGCCCACCGAAGAGGACCTGCCGACACCCACAGGTCGCACCACGAAACAACAACAGCCAGGTGATCCTGCACCAGCTGGATCTGCTGCTCGCAAACTAACACTGACTGTTCAACCATCACCGCAAAGCAATCTCCCCGCGCAACAGTCCCCTACGCAGGATCAGTCACCACAAGCAGCAGACCGCATACGCACCAACTCTGACGAGACAATTCTCTTTACACCTCCACCGCTGGATCTCCTCTTGTCGGGCAAGGAAGAGCAGCACATTGACGAAGAGGAGCTCAAAACGAACGCACGCTTGCTCCAGGAAAAGCTCGAAACGTTCAAAATCAAAATCGAGAACGTCACCGTCATCCCCGGTCCGGTGATCACGCAGTACGAGTTCGTTCCCGCTGCTGGTGTCAAGATCAGCCAAATCGAAGCGCTCGCCGACGATATCGCGCTCGCACTAAAGGCAAAGGGCATTCGCATCATCGCACCAATTCCAGGGAAAGGAACCGTTGGAGTTGAAATTCCTAATCACACACCAAGCCTGGTTCGCTTCCGAAGCATCGTTGCTTCCCGGACATTCCGCGACTACCGAGGAGTGCTACCACTTGGTCTTGGGAAAACCATCACCGGTGACGTCTATTGCTGTGATCTGGCAGAACTCCCTCACTTGCTCATTGCCGGTGCGACTGGTTCGGGGAAATCGGTTGGGATCAACACCATCATCATGTCTCTCCTCTACAGGCTACATCCGCGGCACTTGAAGCTTGTCATCATAGATCCGAAGAAAGTCGAGCTGACGTTTTACACCAAACTCAAGCATCACTACCTCGCTGCATCACCAGACATTGACGAGGTCGTTGTCACATCCCCTACCAACGCTGTCGTCATCCTCAAAGCACTCGTGGCAGAAATGGAGCAACGCTACGACCTTCTTGCCAAGGTTGGTCAGCGTAAGATTAGTGATTACAACCGCAAGCTTGCCGAAGGTACGCTCAAGAACTCATCCGATCAGCCATTAGAGCCAATGCCGTACATCGTCGTCATCATTGATGAGTTGGCTGACCTCATGATGACTGCCCGTAACGAAGTGGAAGATTCGATCATCCGCTTGGCGCAGCTTGCGCGTGCCGTTGGCATTCACTTAGTCGTAGCAACGCAGCGTCCATCGGTAGATGTCATCACGGGGCTCATCAAAGCAAACTTCCCTGCCCGTATTGCCTATCAGGTCGCTTCGAAAGTTGATTCGCGCACGATTCTCGATACCGTTGGTGCAGAACAGCTTCTCGGCAATGGTGATCTGCTCTTCACACCAGGCGGTCAACGCCCAATTCGACTGCAGAATTCCTTCATCACCACCGAAGAAGTCGAAGCGATCACCGACTTCATTGGCAAACAGCGCGGTTATTCAACACCGTACATGCTTCCCTCGGTCGCTCAAGGCACTGGCCGAAGGAGCGAGACGGATGCGGACTTCGATCCTCTCTTTGTTGAAGCCGCGCGGATTGTCGTTCACGCACAGCAAGGATCAACGTCACTCCTCCAACGGCGACTCCGCATTGGTTACTCCCGTGCAGCACGAATTGTTGATCAACTCGAAGCAGCAGGCATCCTCGGTCCATTTGATGGGAGCAAAGCACGGCAAGTGCTCATCGAAAGCGATGCTGAGCTTGACATGCGGCTCGGAGAATTGGGACTGATCTGAGCACTCGATTACGATTCCCACGTTCGCAATACATACACTGCACCCAACACCGGATCCAGACTGTGATGGTTACGAATGCGTTCGATGTGCGAGGCTTCTAACACAGTGCCTTGCGCAACAAGCTTATGCCCTGCTGCTGTTACAATGTCTCGGCCAACAACCATCCCCGGCACTAAATGTTCGACACGCAGTGGAAGAAGCAGGGTGTTGGTCTTCGATAGATTAGCCGTGGCAAGATATTCATCGAGCAACAGCACGATGCGTTGGTCATAGATCCGATGGGAAAGCTGTTGGAGAACGCTCAATGCTTGAGGTGGCTCATATCCATACCGCCAAAGCAACTCCGCATACTCGACGACCACACGGAGAATACGTGCGCCGACTGGAATTTGCCAACCCTGCAGACGATGCGGGAATCCAGTGCCGTCGCTGTTTTCGTACATTGTCATCAGGATCCTCCGTGTTTGCGGGTATTCCGTCAGTGCCTCCAGTGCTTCTGCTGCTGATTCAGGTACCCGTGAGCAGCCGTATGTCGTCGGTACCCCATCGCGCGCAACAGGAAGCCGAAGATCTGCATCTCCCAGCTGCAAACGGCCGATTGCATATAGTCTTGCTGCCAGCTCTAACTGCGTATAGTCAACATCGTAGCTCGGCGAAATAGTTCGGAGTCGTTCGGCGATCCAGAGTGCACTCTGGCGTGCAAACCGCGCAACCATCGGCGATTCTGGAATTCGCTGGTACATGAGCCGCTCCAGAACGCTAATCCATTGCGACTCAACCTGCCGAGCTTCAGCGAGTGCTTCTTCCACCGTCAGCAGCTGCTGACGCAATGTCCATCGCTCCTGCACCATTTGCACCAGCGCGCTGATAGCATAGTACGTTGCGCGCGTGTATTCAACGGTCAGTACAAAGTGGTATCCCGCACGATACGCGCTGTGGAGCTGATCAGGACTGTACACCAGCGCGAGAAGGAACGTCCCCTGTAGGTGTGGGCTCCGTGCAACGCTTCGGGGGAATAGTTCCGGAGCAACGGCCTCCGTTTGCCAATCAACAATGATGCAGCCCGGTCGCGTAACAGCGAGGTACGCCTGCAGTTCCTCCTCGCTTGCAATGCACGTGGCAGTAACATTGCGCGCGCTATGGAGGAGAATCTGCTCAAAGAGAGCGCTCTCCTGCCGCTCACTGATCAAAAGGACGTCGAGCGCATCCATTGCTATTGCGGGGTTGTCTGGTCATATGTCCGCAGAAAATCTTCCGTCCGAAAGTTCGCTACGAGGATGCTTACCCGCCGATTCGAAGGATCGAACGGGTTAAGCTTGTTCCGTAGCCGACGATCTGCAAAGCCATAGACACCCGAGATGCGACCGGGCTGAAGGCCGCTTGTCTCCAGCACTTTGCGAGCACTGTTGGCACGGTCGGCTGAGAGCTCCCAATTTGAGTAGTGTTTCCCATTCGTGTAGGGGCGGCTATCGGTGTGCCCTTCAAGTACAACTGGGTTAGGCAACTGGCGAAGGATTGGAGTGATTTCTTGTAAAAGCTTGATTGCTGCTGGGCGAAGTCTCGCACTGCCGACTTCGAAGAAGACGCTTTCCTTTGTTTCGAGCAATTCGATCCGAAGACCCTCCGGACCAAGTTCAAGCATAACGTTCTGCAAGAGCTCCCGAAAGCGAGGTTGGGTGGAAAGTTCCGCGAGCTTTGCTTTGAGTTGTTCGGCTGCTTGTGCGAGTTTTTGTGCTGCTGCGATGCTATCAGCCTGGGCGCGTTCACGCAGCCGTTCGGTGAGTGTATCCAGAAGCGCTCGTTCCCATCGCTTCTGCGATTCGATGTAGCTATCCTGCGTGCCGGGGTCGTTTCCTTTGTTGCCGTAGCTGCCCGCAATCAAGTGTTGATCAATGGGAATTTTCTTGCCTGTTAAGAAACTGAACATCCCTGGGTCGCGGAAGAAACTTGCGATCCGCTGGCGATTGTCCGGGCTGAGGCCGAGAATCCACATCACCAGGAAAAACGCCATCATCGCTGTCACGAAGTCTGCGTATGCCACTTTCCACGCGCCGCCATGGTGGCCGTGGTGGTCACTGCGTTTTTTCTTCTTGATGACGGTTGGTTGTACATTCGATTCCATGGCTGCACTGACCGTCGGTTAGCGGACAGACTTGACAGCTTCTTCCGTTTCTTGGAACGAAGGTCGCTCGTGCGGTTCGATGGCGCGGCGCCCGTATTCAATTGCAACGACCGACGGCACACCACGCGCAAACGCAAGCACTGCTGCTTTGATACACACCAGGAAGTGATGCTCCGCACGTGCAGCATTTTCGAGATTGCGCGCCAGTGGACCTACAAACCCATACGAGAGAAGCACGCCCAGAAACGTCCCCACGAGTGCTGCTGCGACGCTATGCCCGATTACCTCTGGTGGTTGGTCAATCTTTCCCATCGTAATGACCACACCTAGCACTGCTGCCACGATTCCCAAACCTGGAAATGAATCAGCAACAGTCGCCAGCGCAGTCGGTGGTTTGAGCATCTCGTGCTGAGCTGCTTCCAAATCTATGTCCATGGCTCTTCGAGGTCGTGGGCAGGAATACCACCGTTGAGGACAACTTTCATCGTATCGCAGAGGAAGTCCACTGCATGGCGATTGGCTAAAAAACTCGGATACTTCGTGAAGATAGGCGAAGAGTCTGGGTTCTCCACGTGTGGCTCTAAGGCAATCAGTCCATCGCGCTTTGCCAGTTGAAACAGTTCGTAAAGAAGCTTGAGCAGATCCAGATAGGCTTCCTTTGTTGTACTGGCGCCCTTGAAGGAACCGAGAATGCCCTTGATGATCCCTATCGTCGTTGGCAGTGGATTTGCTATCAGCATCCCGCCGAGCGCTGCTCCACCGATAATGAGAAATTCCGTTGGTTGCCACAGCAAGAGGATCTGCCCTTCATGCAACGTGTACCCAAGCAGGACACCGGCGATGACAACAACGAAACCAATGATAACGAACATGGACGAGTTACAGCAGTGTTGACGCGCTACATTCGAGCAGAAGCACCATGCCATCTAACTGTAGTGCTGCTTTCAGCGCAGCCGTGCGCGCAAGTACGTCCGCGATGGATCTGCTTCTAGTGCGCGCTGCCACCAGAAGTGCGCTTTGTCAGCTACGCCGAGTCTGCTGTAATTATCGCCCAGGTGCTCAAAAAGTGTAGCCGAGGGGCGTTCACTCAAGGCGATGGCACGTTCGATATACTTTCCCGCTTCTGCGTAGCGACCAAGCTTGTGGAGTACCCAGCCATAGGTATCCAAGTACGAGGGATTAGTGCTGTCGGCGTCGAGTGCACGTGTGGCAAGCTCGAGTGCTATCGCCAAACGCTCACCACGCTCGGCGAGGATGTATGCAAGATTATTAGCCGCAGCAGCATTCGATGGATCGTAGAATAGCAAGCGCTCGTAGAGAACGATTGCACGATCGCGATTACCGAGCGAATCTGCGTAAAATGCTGCATAGAAGAGCGTCGGTGGATCAGTGCTATCCCGCGCGAATGCCTCCGAGAGCAATTGCAGCCTGCGTTCGTGTGGAAGCGTCCCATAGGTTCGCGCAAGGTAGAATTGGACGCTTGGAATCCACCAATCGCCAGCTGTACTATCCCGCTGTTCCAGAAGCTGATGCGCACGGTCGGCGTATCCGTACTGTGCTAATGCATCGCACAATGTGAGCGCATCGTTTCTTCCCCAGTCACGGTGCGATGTAAGAGCATCTGCAAGGGCAAGTGCAACATCCCCAAGCGAACGCTCCAGGAGCATTCTCGCTACTACGACGCTGTAGTACACAGGCAAATCCT
>RFIK01000194.1 GCA_003695605.1 Chlorobiota bacterium | reverse complement strand
CGGTCAGTCCCACGCTTGCCACCTGCGGCGTGGTGAAAACGGCGTGCGGGATTTCGTCGTAGCTCAGCGACAGGTGTGAGCCGGTCAACGCATTCTCGGCGGCGATGGCGCCTTCTTTTGCTGCAACGGTTTCGAGCGCCATCTTGCCCACGCAATCACCTGCCGCCCAGATGTGCGGCTGCGTCGTGCGCAATTCGCTGTCGGCAACGATGAAGCCGCGCGTGTCCGTTGTAACGCCGGCCTGTTCCAATCCCAGCGACTTCGTCTTCGGCTCGATGCCGGTGGCAAGCAGCAACTCCTCCGCCGCAAACTCACGCTCTTCATTCTTGATCTTCGCAAAGACGATTTTCTTTCCCGACTCCTCGCGCACGCTCTGAATGTCCACGGCTGGAGATAGATGATTTTCAGACGCTGGATATTGCCCGCCACATTGAGCAGATCGGCCAGCGTTGCCAATCCTTTCTGTGCGGCCAGATTGCGTTTGATGAGCGTAAACTCGGCTTTCGAGAAGGTGGGGCCGATGCAGAGCCGGCCTTCGACAGTGACTTTTCGCATAGGGTGATTACACAGCGTTTCAGAAATTGCTAAAGAACTGCGGCAAGTATACGGTGCCAACGGCCAGTGGACACGGAGGAACTGTCCGCGCGGCGAGATATGTGGAAGCACACTCAGATCGATGGAAAGAGTCAAGCAGTGCGATGGTCAACAATTCACTGCTAACGGCGGTACTGTCGCGTTGATGTGCTCCGATCTTAGAACGTGCTCGAAAGATTGAGTGAAAAGCCATTCGATGCGGGCACTAACCGGCAGACCCCGCCGACGCAGAGGATCCCCGCACGCTGTTTGGCGTAGCCGAAAGCGACACGTGTGCCGCCGGTGACGTAGGTAATCGACACGGAAGGATAGTGGTATCGTTTCTCCGGTTCGGGGTTGCCGTAGTTCCACTCGTCGAAGACCGTCAGATACACGTTGCTGACCGGTGTGTACTCTAAGAGAGCAAACGCCCAATTTCCCATGTCACCGCGGACGCTCATGTGGGAAAGCTCCATGCGGAGGGCACTCCGTGCACTGAGTTTGTACTGCGACTCAAGGACGAATGCTAACGGGTAAATCGTCCCGTAGCCAGTCTTGACCTCGATGACGTCCTTATTGTAGGCAAGTGCTACCATTGTGAGTGTCGTCTTGAACTGGCGTGACCAGGTCCGCTGAATTTCGACGTTGAAGTCTTGGTAGAAGAGCACCTTGCCTGGTTTCCATGTCGAGCGGTAGGTGAACGCGTCGAGCTTGGTGGAATCTATGCTGTGGATGCGTGCGTAGTTGATCGTCACGGTTGTACCGTACTGGCCACCAAGCACGGAGCCACGTGGAAGGGAGATGGTCATTTCTCCCTGCACTCCGAACTCACCATACGGCTGGGTTGCATACGGATAGAGCGTGAAGAGACGGTAGGTGTGCACCTTCGTCAGCGGTGGCAGGAAGTTGATGGTGAGGACATTTCCGATTGCACCACGATCGGATCGGAAGTCCATGTTGTCAATCCGTTTGGCGGCAAGCAGCAGTCCGAATCCCTCCTGGCTGTAGGACGTGGAAATGTAAAGTCCGTTGCCGGGGTTGAAGCTATTGTTGTTGGTCTGCTGCGGGTCGTTGATTTTGTACGCCCACTCAGCGTAGAGATTCCACCGCTCGGTCGTCAGTGAGAGCCGCGTAGCGTAGGCGAAAACATTTTCCGGCAAACGCAGGAGAGGATCAGCGGCGGGTTGGAATTTGCTGACGACGCTTGCGCCGAGCTCAAGTGCACATGGCAGATCGAGGATCGGTGTGTCGTCCGAGCGGAGCTGATGCAGCTCAACGCTCAGATCGGCGGCACGGATGATGCCTGGTCCCAAGCCGAAGAACGCGCGCTGTTTACCGAGGAGCGCAGTCACTTGCACACCGTCGAGGGGACGTACCTTGAGCCGAATGCCATCTAAAGAGTTATCGAATCCGAGCGAGCGTTCCTCGTACGTGCGGAGAAGCATCCCACTGCCGAATTGCTCGTAAGAATTACCGATGGTGACATCGAACCGATCGCCAACGTACTGCACGAAGCGGTAGGGAATGCCGTTGCCTTCATAGCGCGGATCAATGCCGAGCAGTGGATTGAAGTAGGCCTCGTAGCGAAGCCCCAACCGCAATCGCTCACTCGAATAGAGGACGTTGAAAAAACCTTGCGCTAACACTTTTTCACGGACAGCAGGTGCGTTGATGGCCGAATCTGGTGTGTAGGACTGCGCATCTACCTGCAAATCAGCACGCCATCCTGCTGGTAGCTGGCCGCGCGCATGTTCGGAGAATAGCAAGAGCAAACCGACACTAAACCAGGCAAGCCACGTGTAGCGCATCCTGCAGTTCATTCGGCTGCCTTTTTGATCGCTTCCCAGAGGAGGTCTTCATCACCGGGTGCGTAGGACTTGTGTTGATAGACAATTTGCCCGTGGCGATTGAGCACGAACGTATGAGGGATTTCATTGATGTTGAGTGCGCGCTTCAAATCAGCGTTTTCATCCAAGTAAACCTCGAACTCCCAGCCACGACCGCGAACGAAGGGAGCGACTTTTTTGCTGTTGCGTGCATCGTCAATCGAAATAGCAATGATGCGGACACCGGTAGCCGATTTCCATTCTGGGTACATGTCCGCCAGTGTGCTTAGCTCCTGGATGCACGGCTTGCACCACGTCGCCCAAAAATCGAGCACAATTGGGCCACTCTGCCCGCTGAGAAGTTCATGGGTTGTAATCGGTGTGCCGTCGAGTTTTTTGAGAGTTACCAGTGGCAGTTGAGTCGAGGAGGCTGTGTCTTGCCCCCAAACGGTGCCAACAACGATGAGCATGGTCCTAACGATGCAGGCCAATCGCATTGTTTTTCGAATCATGCGGTGTAATTTTGCCTCGTCACACATCTGGAGGCAAAGTTATGAAACCTCGTTACCGTCTCCTCGTGCTTGCTGCTCTACTCGTGGGAGGTCTTAGTGCCAGTGCACAAACAGGTGCGAATGTGGAACGCTCGCTGCCAACCATACGCATCAAGAAAGGATGCTGCGCCTGCGCGAAGCGTTGGTCGTATCCACAGACACAGAATCCGTCGCTCCGGTTGGTTGAGGGGCAGAAGCTTTCCTACCGCGTCTTGCCGGAGAGCTCACTCGATGCGTACATCAGCGTGGAGAACATTTCCGATCGTCCTGTGCGCTTCGGCGTCCGGATAGACACGATGCGGAAGGATCTCCATCACCGCGTCAACTTTTGCAGTGGGATGGCGTGTTATCCTTCGTTCGTGCTTGAATCAGACGAACAGGGGCAAGTGACACTTCAGCCCGGCCAAGCCGACCACACCTTCAAACTCCAGTTCGATCCGCAAGGCTATCTTGGCACGAGCACCATCGGCGTGGTCATCTACAACATCGCAGATTTGAGTGATTACGTCACGTTCGATGTCACGTTCGAAGCGACCACCGAGGCGAGCGTTGACCAACCCGTCATTGCAGCGAGCGTAGTACCGAATCCTGCCAGCGATCACATTCGCATTCGTGGCACGGTTGGATCGCGTGTCGAGATCGTTGATGCGCTGGGGAGGAGTGTTCGCTGGTTGGAGCTGCCATCGGATGAAGCGACGATTTCGGTTGCAGACGTG